>CAZVPS010000156.1:0-5361 GCA_964629105.1 uncultured Anaerolineaceae bacterium | reverse complement strand
AGCGGGCGACTGTTAATCGCTTGGTCGTAGGTTCGAATCCTACCGCCGGAGCCAACTGCTTGCGGAATCGCTCCCAGGTGACCTCGGGTCTGTCGGCGTCCCGACGGCATCGGCGGAGCCGGTCGATGCCTGCGGAGGTGTCCGTGGCCTCCGAGGACAGCGCGCCTTGCCGTGCGGCAGGCCGAGGCGCATGCTCCGGACGGCATGTTCGAGGCACGAACCCGGCTCCGAAGACGCGCCGCGCCCTTCGCCGCGGCCGGACTCGCGGCGCTGTCGATCGCGCTCGGGGCATGTGCGCCCGGCGGTGCGCCGGCCGCATCGCTGACTGTCGATCCGAACCCCTCGACCAGCCCGGAGGCCAGACCCATGGCCACGCCCACCCGATCTCCGAGCCCGACCGCCCTCACGCTCACCTCGCCGGCCTTTGCCGACGGCAGCCCGATCCCGCGGGAGTTCACCTGTCGCGGCCAGGACGTCTCACCGGCGCTCGCGTGGCGCGGCGTTCCGCCGGGGTCGGCCGCCCTGGTTCTGTTCGTCGACGACCCGGACGGGCGCGACTGGGTCCACTGGGCGGTCCTCGACCTCCCCGGCGTCGACACGGAGCTGCCCCGGGGCGTCTCGCCCTCCGCCGATCCGCCGCAGCAGGGCCGCAACGACTTCGGGAGGATCGGGTACGGGGGGCCGTGCCCGCCCTCGGGCAATCACCACTACCGGTTCACGCTCTACGCGCTGGCGGCGCCCCTCGGCCTGCCCGGCCATCCCGACGGCGCCGCGGTTCGCGCGGCGCTGGGAAGGGCGACCGTCCTCGGGACAGTGACCCTCGTCGGGACGTACCGGGCCTGAGCCGCCGTCGAGCGCCGGCGCCTCGCGCCCGCGCGACGCCCCTGCGCCGTGGCCTCTTCGGTGCCCAGCCGGCCGGGATCGACGTCACTGATCGACGCCGCAGGTGTTGCCGTCCTGGTCGGCGAAGACCGCCTACCAGCCCCAGGGCTGCCGTGGCGAGGGATCGACGTGCGCGCCGCCCCGGATCAGGAGGTCGAAGGCCACGGGCCACGGCTGCTCGGCCTCGACATCATTCACCTCGGCCCCAAGTGAGTGTCGTTGCTCAACGACTTCGTCAGTTCAACTGCCGCCGGCCGAACGGCGGCCGCTACGTCTGCAGCGGGATCCGCGCCTCGAAGCGGGCGCCGCCCTCGGCGCGGTTGGCGGCGCTGACCCGGCCGCCGTGGCGTTCGACGATCCAGGCGGCGATGGCCAGGCCAAGGCCCGTCCCGCCGCTCGGCGCGTCGTCGGCGCGCCAGAAGCGCTCGAAGACGTGCGGGAGGTCGTCCGCCCGGATGCCGGGCCCCGTGTCCTCCACCGCCAGCACGGCCGCCCCGCCCTCCGCCCGGACGCGCACGGTCACCGAGCCGCCCGCCGGCGTGTGCGCCACGGCGTTGTCGACGAGGATCGTCACGAGCTGCCGCAGCCGCAGTGGATCTCCGTCGACGACGGCGGGCAGCGGGTCGGCGACCACGGCCACACCGCGCTCGGCGGCCATCGCCGTCAGCGGCCCTGCGGCCTCCACGGCGACGTCGGCGAGGTCGACCGGGACCTGCTCCAGCTCCATCGTGCCGGCGTCGGTCCGGGCGAGCAGGAGGAGGTCGTCGACCAGCGCCGCCAGGTGGGTCGTCTCCGCGTCGATGTCGTCGAGCGCCGTCCCGACCGCGGCGACCGGCTGCCCGGCGTTGCGGCGCAGGTCGGTCACGCTCGCCCGGATCACCGTCAGCGGCGTACGCAGCTCGTGGCTTGCATTCGCGGCGAACTCGCGCTGGCGATGCAGGGCTGACTCGCGACGGTCGATCGCGGCCCGGATCGGCACGAGCGCCCGGCCGGCGTAGACCCATCCGGCGGCGACCGCCAGCGCCAGCGCGGCAAGGCCGCCCAGGACGAGGACCGACAGGAGTGCGGCGAGGAGTCGCTGCTCGGAGATCCGCTCGCCGATCACCTGGACCACCCAGTCCCCGTCGTTCCGGGGCACGGCCAGGGAGTAGACACGGACCGGCGTGTCGCTGATCGTCGTGGCGCGGATGTCCTCGCCCGTGACCCGGGCCGCCTCGACCGACGGCTCGACCGGGAGCCCCGCCACCTCGTCCAGGCGGCCCAGCACCGAGCCGTCGGGCTTGATGGCGAGCGTCAGGGTCCCGGACTGCTCGCCGCCGAAGGCGAACCCGAACGGTGGCCGATCGGGGAGCGGCCCGGGCCGGCCGACGATCCGGGCAACCTCCGCGGCGCGCCGCTGGAGGATCTCCGTGCCGCGGTCCGCCAGGGCGCTGGAGACGGCCCCGTAGACGAGCGCCACAAGGGCGAGGAGGATGAGCAGGGTGAGGCCGCCGCTCCACGCGATGAGCCGCAGGCGCGTCCGCCGGAGGAGCGCCGCGTCAGCGGCCACGGGCTCAGCGGCAACGGGCTCAGCGGGCACGGATCCGGTACCCCACGCCGCGGACCGTCTCGATCCAGGCGCCGCCGTCGGCGCCGAGCTTCGTGCGCAACAGGTGGATGTAGGCCTCGACAGTGTTCGGCGTCAGCGCCGCCCCGTACGGCCACGCCTGGTCCAGCAGCTGGTCCCGCGAGAGGACCTGCCCCGGGCGTCGCAGGAGGCACTCCAGGATCGCGTACTCGCGCTGGCTCAGGTCCACCGGCGCCCCGCCCACCGTCACCCGGCGGTCGGTCTCGTCGAGGACGATCGGCCCGGCCTTGAGGGTGATGCCGCGGCGCGGCGGCGGCCGCCGGCCGAGGGCCCGCAGGCGGGCGAGGAGCTCCTCGTAGGCGAACGGCTTCACGAGGTAGTCGTCGGCCCCCGCGTCGAGCCCCTCGACGCGCGCGGAGACCGCGTCGCGGGCGGTCAGCATGAGGATCGGCACCGCCGAGCCCGTTGCCCGGAGGCGCCGCGCGACGTCGAAGCCGGAGCCATCCGGGAGGCCGACGTCGAGGATGATGGCGTCGAGCTCGGCCGCGGTCGCCAGCTCCAGCCCCTCGGCGGCGGTCGTCGCGCTGTCGACGACGTGGCGGTCCTGGGTCAGGAGGCGCGTCAGGAGACGGACGAGGCGCGGGTCGTCCTCGACGAGGAGCAGGTGCATGGAGTTACTCCTGGCCGCCGAACTGCGGCGTCACGCCTCGGCCCCGGCGAGGAGCGCCAGGGCGTCGCCGATCGGGATCGCGAAGCCGATCCCCTGGCCGTCGGCGGCCGAGGTGACGATGACGCCGACCACGGTACCGGTCGCGTCGAGGAGCGGCCCGCCGCTGCTCCCCGCGTTGATGGCGGCGTCGGTCTGGACGAGGCCGTTCAGGGTGACACGGCGGCCGGTCGATGGATCGCGCATGTCGATCGACCGGCCGAGCCCGGAGACGATGCCGGCGGTGACCGTGTCGGTGAACTCGCCGAGCGGGCTCCCGACGGCGACGACGAGCTGGCCGACGGCCAGGGCTGCGCCGGTCCCGATCCTGGCGGGCGTCAGCCCGGTCGCCTCGGCGCGGAGCAGGACCAGCCCGTGGGCCGGGTCGCTGGCCATCACGCGGGCGGTCGTCTGGTGCTGGTCGGCGAGGAGGATGTCGTAGGTCGTGTCGGAGGGGGCGACGACCGCCGTCGTCAGGATCAGCCCGTCGGCCGAGACGACGATCCCGGAGCCGCCCGCGCTCGCGTTCTGCCCGCCGCCCGTCGCCGCGATCGTGACGACCGACGGCTCGGCGGCGGCCGCCACCGCGGCGACGGCATCGGAGGCGTCGAGCCGCGTCACCGTCGCCCCGGCCGGAGCGGCGGAGGGGGCGACGCCGGTGGGGGCGGTGGCCGCCGGTGCGGCCGTCGGGGCAGTCGCGAGGAGAAGCGCGGCGGTCCCGCCGCTCGCGAGCGCCGCCGAGAGGAGGGCGGACGCCAGCACGATGCGGATCGTGGCGCCGCGCGGCGCGGTCCGGACGGCCTCCGGGGCCGGGTTGGGTTGGAGCGTCATGTTCGGTTCGAGCGTCATAGGTGACTCCGAGCGGGCGGCCAGGTGCGCCCTCCGAGCGACGTTGTACGCGGAAATCCTGAAACGTGCCTGAACCGGGTCCGCGGTCGCCCGGGGCGGCCGGCCGGACCGCGCCGGTGATCGCGCCGGTTTCAGGACTCCTTCAGGTCGATCCGCGATACCTGTCGCAACGTCCGGGCGGCTCCTCCCCGCGCCGGGCGCCGCACCGTCCCACCCGGAGGATTCAGGAGACGCCACGTGCAAGAACCAACTCCGAACCCCGAGACTTCCGCGACGGCCGACCTCATCCCGAACGTCGAGGCGACGTCGGCCGCTGCCCCAATCACCGCTTCGGATGCCGCCCCCGCCCCGGCCGCTGCCTCGCGTGGATCGCGGGTCCGAACCATCGGCCTCGCCACGCTCGTGGGCGCCATCGGCATCGGCGCCATCGCGATCGCCGTCGTCGCCGGCGGCCCCCGCCAGGCTGCGGCACCGGCCGCGGCGACCGACGGTTCGGCCTCCGGGGCGGCGCCCATCGGCGTCGTGTCCGAGTGGGCCGCACCCGGCGGCACCTCCGACGTCCGTCTCGACCGCGGCAGGCGGGGCGGGATGCGCGGTGCCATGGGCGGCGCCATCTCGATCACCGCGATCGACGGCACCAGGCTGGCCCTCAGGACCGACAACGGCTGGACCCGGACGATCGACGCGGCCGGCAGCACCGTGACGAAGGACGGGGCGACGGTCGCCCTCTCCACCCTCAAGGTCGGCGACCGGATCGTCTTCCGCGAGACCCGCAACGCCGACGGCACGTTCAAGATCACCGCGATCGAGGTCATCCAGCCGGCCGTCGCCGGCACGGTCGCCTCGGTCTCCGGCTCCACGGTCACGGTCACGCTGCGCGACGGGAGCACGTCGAAGGTCGTCCTGACGGGCTCCACGACCTACCAGCTGGCGGGCCAGGCGGCGACGAAGGACGCGGTCGTCACCGGCGCCCGGATCGTTGCCCGCGGCACGCTGGCTACCGACGGCACCCTCACGGCGACTTCCGTCGAGGTCGCCCCGGCGACGACCGTCGGGACGGTGAAGGAGAAGAGCGCCGGCTCGCTGACGCTCACGACGCGCGACGGGTCCACTGTCGTCGTGAAGGTCACCTCCGCGACGACCTACCAGGTCGACAGGATCACCTCGCCGACGCTTGCCGACGTGAAGGTCGGCGACGTCGTGATGGCGGCGGGCACCCGCAACGCGGACGGCTCGCTCTCCGCCACCGTCGTCCGGTCCCACGCCGCCGGCCAGTTCGGCGGCCCAGGCGGCGGCTTCGGCGGCCCCGGCGACGGCTTCGGCCCCGGTGACGGCTTCGGCCCCGGCGACGGCTTCG
>CAZVPS010000155.1:0-5368 GCA_964629105.1 uncultured Anaerolineaceae bacterium | reverse complement strand
GACTTCCCGATCGCCCTGGAGCGCCTCGGCGCCTTCCTCGAGGCGCGGGCGATCGCCTGATCGCCGGTCCCGCCGCGGGCGATCGCCTGACCGTCCGGCCGCTACGTCCCGATCCGCGTGATCGACTGGACCGGCTCGATGTACGGGGTTCCGTCTTCCGTGGGGTAGACCCACCCTACGACGGTGATGCGCTCACCGGCGCGGCAGACGCGCTTCTTCACATCGAAGACGCGCAGGTCGCTGTCGCGGAACTCGTCGGCGAGGGGCCGCATGGTGCCCGGGCGGGTCTCCCCCTTCCGGCTCACGCGCACCTCGATCCGGACCGTCCGGTCGGCAACCTTCACGTCCCGGAGGTAGAGGTTGCACGTCCCGTTCTGGCCGCCGCAGGAGAGGAGGAACGGCGCCTCGAGCCGGCCGGAGACGCGGACGAGCGTGCCCGGCTTGCGGGTGCGGAGCTGGGCGATCGTGGAGGCGACCGGGGTGAGCTTCGGGGCGGTCCCGCGGACGATGGTCTCGGGCGTGAGGGTGTCGCCGTCCGGGTTCCACCAGCCGGTCACCAGGACGTGATCGCCGGACCGCAGCACGGATCCATCGTCGGCGATCACCTCGAGGTCCGCCTCTTCGAACGGAGAGCCGATCGGCGCCATCGTGTTCGGGCTGCTCCCGTCGCGCACGATCTTGAGGTAGGCATCCTCGGTCGGATCGCGCGGGTCGACCAGCTCGAGCCCGCAGGTTTCGCCCCTGCAGAAGACGGACCCGCCCGTGCGCAGCCACCCGAGGACCCGCACGTGCAGCGCGACGTCCCCCTCGGGCGGCAGGTCGCCCACCGCCACGTCCACGGCCGAGGGTTCGGGCGTCGGCGCCGGCGTGGGCGTCTCCCGGTCGGTGGCCAGCGGGGCGAGGGTCGCCCCGTTGCCGCCCGGCGGTGGCTCGAACGCCTCGCCGCAGGCGGACGCAAGCAACGCGGTCGCCAGGGCCAGCGCGGTGATCCGTCTCATGACCAGTGCACCTCCGGGGGCGTCATCGGGCGTCGGATGGCTGCGACCCGCGCGGCGACGTCGCTCGCCTCGTCGCGATCGCGACACCGCAGGCGGACCTCGACCACGGCGGTTCGTTCGGGGTCAAAGGGGCCCCGGAGGCGGACGACTGTTGGGCCGACGAGGGCCGCGTAGAGCGCCCCGCCGAGCGGGGTCAGCAGGATGCAGGCCGCGATGAGCGGTCCCCGGTTCACCGACCGGCGCACGCCCACCAGCAGCTCCGCCGGGACCGCGACCTCCCCGGACCAGCGTTGCCGGGAGCGCCAGAGCTGCAGCAGGACCACGGCAACCGCCACGACGACCATCGCGGCGACCGCCGACGGAAGGAGCCACGGCACGCGGTAGAAGCGGAAGCCGGGGATGGTCGTCAGGAGCAGGATCCCGAGGAACCCGAGGGTCAGCAGGAGGGTGGCGGCCCCGCCGGCGACGCGCTCGATGCGGTCGGCCCGCCGGCGGATCCAGGTCCCCGCAAGTCCCACGCCGTCGGAACGGAGGAGGAGGCGCACGCTCCCCCGCAGGCGCCGGTCGCCGACCGCCCTGAGCTCGAACTCGAGGACGGGATAGGTGTCGGCCGGTGCCGAGGGGGCCGCGGCCGCAGCGGGAAGCCGGTCGGGGACCGGCGCGAGGGCCGGGGGCGCGAGCGGCTCCGACACGGCCGCCGGCTCCGGCGTGGTCGCAGCGGGCACGGCCGACAGCGCCGCTGCAAGCTCAATCGGCGGTGCCGGAGCCACGGGGGCGACCGCCAGCACCGCCGGCACGGGAGGCGGGGGCGCCTGCACCGCGGCCGCGCGGGATCGTGCCCGCCTCTCCTGCACGGCGAACCAGAGCCAGACGCAGCCGGCCACGAGCACGAACCCGACGGCCGTGGCCACGAACGCGAGGACGTTGGTGGCGCGGAGCGCAGTCGCCAGGTCGCCGCGCGGGTTCACGAGCGTGTGCCAGAAGAGGAAGGTGGTCGCCAGGAGCGCGACGAGCCAGAGCCCCCGGTGCGACGTGCGGAGGATCTGTCCCGGGGAGCCCCGGAACGCGAGCAGCTGGGCGAACCCGTTCTGGACCGTCACCGCGAAGACCACGAGGAAGAACGCCTGGACGCCGCCTACGAGCGCGGCAGCGCGCTCGCCGGCTCCCGGTCCGACGAACGACGTGGCGAGGGTCACGCCCCAGGCGACGAGGCCGACGCCCACGAGGGTCCCGAGCCCCGCCGCGGCCAGCCGCCCCCGGCGTCGCGCGTCGAGCGCATCCAAGTCGACCTGCAGGGCCTCGGGCATCCCGATCATCACCCCGGGGATGAGCGTCGCCACCCGCGAGGCGAGCGTGGAGGTGACCGCGACGACGAGGTTCCCGGGGCGCAGGTCCAGGTCCGCGGCCACGCCCCAGCGCCTGGCCAGGCTCCAGCAGGCGAGATCGTCGGCAATGCCCACGATCCCGAAGGCGATCGCCATCGACACGAAGAGCCACGCGCCTGTGATGCTCAACGGGTCCCACGTCCGGTCGAGGAGCGAGAAGACCAACCCATAGATCGCGGCGATCCCGGCGAGCCGCACGACAGTGAGCAGGCGGCCGGTGCCCAGCCGTCGGGCGACCGCGGCGTCCACCCGCAGGCGCGCGCCGCGCAGGCGCGCCGCGAGGCCACCGCGCGCGACGAGGGCGTCCTCGTTCGCGGCGAGCGTCCGGTTGAGCAGCTCGCCGGCGATCGTGAAGAGGATCATCACGAGGGCGGCGAGCAGGAGGTTCGCCCCGACGACCGGGGGGTCCGTCGAGATGTCGCGTGGCGTCGGGATGTAGGTGGTCAGGGTCGGCACGAGCGGCCCAGACTCGCGGAAGCCGCCCGCCGGGGCGCCCGCCTCCCCGGTCCACGGATTGCGCGCCACCGGATCTCCGCTGCCCCAGCAGCGAACGTCGTCCGGGGCAAACAGCGCGCACGTATTCGCGTACCCGGCGGAGATCACGGTGGCCGGCGGCAGGTCCAGGCGCACCGGGACGGTGACCCATGCCGGCTCCGTCGGGACCCCTTCGCCGAGCTGGCCCACCTCGGCGTTCCCCCAGCACCAGATGGACCTGTCTTTGCCGCGGGCGCAGATGTGACCGCCGCTCTCGGCCATCGTGATCTCGGCGATTCCGTCGGGCAGACCGGCCACCGGGGTCGGCGTGAGCTCGAACTCGAGCCCGCTCCCGGTCCCCAGCCGGCCCTCCTGGTTGCCGCCCCAGCAGAGGACCCGGCCGTCGACCACCGCGCACGTCGTGCGGTGCGAGGCGGCGATCTGTTCGACCGTCCCGCGGATCCCCTCGACGCGGACGGCGCCGTCCGGATACCCGCGGACCCCGTCGCCCAGCTCGCCCGAGCTGCCGACCCCCCAACAGGCGATGGCGCCGGACCGCAGCAGCGCACAGGTGTGGAGGAAGCCCGCGACGATCTGCGCGATCGGCTCGCCGACCACCGTCACCCGGACGGGGTCGGCCTGGGCGTCAATGTCGCCCCCATCCCCGAGCTGGCCCAGATCGTCGTGACCCCAGCACCAGGCGGCCCCATCGTCGAGCAGCGCACAGGCGTGCCAGTCCGTCCCGAAGGCAAGGGCGAGGGCGCGGCCCGGGAGGTCGAGGCGGGTCGGCACGCCGGTGTCGACCGTCGTCCCGATCCCCAGCTGGCCGTACTCGTTGGCCCCCCAGCACCAGGCGACGCCGTCGTCCGTGATCGCGCAGCTCGAGTTGCCGCCAACCTCGATCGCGACTGCGGGACGCGGGAGCTTCGCCTGCACCGGGGCGTCCGAGGATTCCATCGCGCCGTCGCCGAGCTCGCCGTGGAAGCCGCGCCCGGAGCACCACACCTCGCCGCCCTGGACAATCGCGCAGCCGTGCTCATCACCGAGCGAGAACGCGGCGATGGGCGGGAGCCGAACCGGCTCCGGCGACGGCTCCACGGCTGCCACGAGGGCCGGCGCCCACAGGGCCGCGACGAGGGCCGCCAGCAGGGCGACCGCCGCGCACGCAGTGGCGGGGGACGCACCGCGCGGCAGGCCCGGGATCCTCGCGGGACCCACCCATCGCCCTCCAGCCGGCCCGCCGCTCGGCTACGCCCCCGGCACGGCCGAGCGACCGACCGTCGCGATCGTCGGCACACCCGCCCGAGCCCGGCAAGGGCCGACCGGCCCGGCGCGCGCCGCCAAACGTGCCGAACTGCTCTGGCAGCGCGGCCGGTCCGCGCCCGAAGATCGGAGCGCCGGGGGGACGCGAGGTGCCGCATGCGTCGGGACGCTGGATCGGTCGTTGCGCTCGTGGCCGCCGTCGGGCTGATCCTGGCCGGATGCTCGGCCCTCGGGGCACCCGAGCTCTCGTCGGGTGCGCGGTCGTGGTGCCTGGAGCACCAGCTTCCGGACCCCGACGGCGCCCCGTCCGTCGCCTCCTCCGCGCGCCGCCTGGGAATCGCCTCGCCCGAGGTGGAGAAGGCCCTCGCGAAGATGGACGGCATCTACGCGGAGGGCGCCCGGCTCATCGAGGCGGCCGCCATGGCGGAGGCCGCGGGCGACCCGACCGCCAGCGCCGAAGCGCGCGAAGCCTACCTCGCGTGGCAGAACGAGACCGCCTTCCCCACCCAACGAGCCGTGGCCGAGGCGATGGGGGCGTGGTCGACGACGCCGGAGTGGGCCGAAGCCTGCACGGACGCCTTCGCCCTTGGCAGCGCCGCTCCATCGAGTGTCTCCCCGACCGCTTCGCCGGCGCCGCCCACCCCGGAGCCGACCGCCGACCCCACGCCAACGCCCAAGCCGGAGCCCACCCCGCGGCTCACGGCGAACAACTCGATCACCTACACGAGCACCACTTCCGTCGGCCGGCTGATCGAGCTGACGATCAAGGTCCGCAACCCGGGCACCCTCAAGGCCGGCAAGCTGAGCGTGCAGGTGGAAGGCGTCGGCTACACGCTGAAGAGCCGGACACCGATGGTCGGCTGCGTCCCCAACTGCAAGACCTCCACGGGCGTGGAGGGGACCACCTACGTCGAGTGGTCGGCGCCGGCCCCCAGCACGACCCGCTCGTACACGGTGCAGCTCAAGCCCAACCGAACCGGGACCTACTCCATCGAGGTTCGCGCCTACCGCGGGCCCGCCGGCGACACGATCGCCGATCTCGCCAGCTGGACGGTCAAGGTTCGCGTCCGGTAGGCGCGTCGAGCCGGCCCAGGTCCGCCGCCCGGTCCCAGGCCGCCGGGTCGAAGAGGTCCGGCCGATGGGTCAGCACCACCACGGTGCGACTGCCGGCGACCGCGTGGAGGTTCTCGACAAACGCGCGGGCGGTCGGCTCGTCGAGGTGCTCCGTGGGCTCGTCGAGGACGAGGA
>CAZVPS010000154.1:0-5385 GCA_964629105.1 uncultured Anaerolineaceae bacterium | reverse complement strand
CCTTCTTGGCCATCAGCGACTCCTGCCAGCAGCCGCCCAGGCAGGAGATGCAGCGGCGGATCGACTTCACCTTCCCGTACTGCGCCTTGACCGGCCAGTAGGGGTCGGCGAGGAGCTGCCGGGCCAGGCCGACGAGGTCGGTCTTGCCCTCGGCGATGATCTGCTCGCAGTAGTCGGGATCGCGCAGCGAGTGGCTGGTGATGACCGGGATCCGGATCGCCTTCTTCGTCGCCTCGGCGGCGTAGGTCGCCCAGCCCTGCGGGTACTGCATCGGGTCGAACCCGGCGCCCGGGCTCTCCTGGATGCCCATGGAGAGGTCGACCGCGGCGCAGCCGGCCCGCTCGAGCATCCTCGCGATCTCGATCCCCTCTTCCAGCCCGCGGCCGCCCACGCACCACTCGTCGAACGAGTAGCGGACGAGGAGCGGGAAGCCCTTGCCGCACTTCTTCTGGATCGAGTCGACCACCGCCAGCGGGAAGCGCATCCGGTTCTCGAGGCTGCCGCCGAAGCGGTCGCTGCGCCGGTTCAGGAACGGGCTCATGAACTCCGAGAGCAGGTAGCCGTGGGCCGCGTGGAGCTCGACCGCGTCGAAGCCGGCCTGCTTCACGCGCCAGGCGGCCTCCGAGAAGAGGTCCGTGAGCTCCAGGATCTCCGAGATCGAGGCGGCCCGGATCTCCTTGCCCTTCTCCTCCGCGTTCTCGTAGATGATCTCGTGGCCGGCCGACCAGGGGAGCTTGAGGACGCGGTCGTTCGCGCCGAGGGTGTTGTAGCGCGGGATCGCGCACTGGCGGCCGGGGTGCTGGAGCTGGACCGCGCACTTCGCCCCGTAGCGGTGCATCCCCTCCGCCAGGCGGGCGAGTCCCGGGATGTAGTTGTCGCCGTCGGCGACCAGGCAGGTCACCGTGGGGCGCCCGCTCTTCATGTCCGGCGTGGTCGCCCCGACGATGACGAAGCCGGTCCCGCCGCGGGCGATGTCGGTGTGGTGGTGGATGTCGCGCTCGCTCACCTCGCCATCGGCGTGCGACGAGCTGATGTCCGTCGGCGCGTGGACGATGCGGTTGGGGAGCTCGATGGATCCCAGCTGGATCGGGCTGAAGAGGTGCGGGAACGGCATGACCGGATCTCCTGGGGTAGCGCGGCGGATCTCGACACCTGATCCTGGTCCGGGCAGGCAGGGGGCGGCAATGCCAGAGCGGGCCGATGAAATGGCAGAAGCGGCTGCGCCTGCCGGTCGGCGCGCGCGAATCGCGCCATGTGGCCCTGTTCGATCCGGCTGTCGCGGCGAGAGGATCCGCGCCATGACGACGCTCCCGCGCCCCGCGACCGCCGGCTGATCGAGGCGCGCGCCCGTGGCCGTCTACGTCTGGCAGCAGGAGCTCGACCCGGACTTCCCCCTCGCCGTGCTCGAGTACGCGACGCAGGGCGACCGGGACCGGATGCACTGGCACGACCACCTGGAGATCGCCCTCGTCCTCGACGGGCGCGGGGCATTCCTGTTCGGCCGGCGGGTCCTCCCGGCGGAGGCCGGCGACGTCTTCTTCATCGACAATTCGCAGCCCCACGTGGCGGTTGCCGACCCCGGGCCGGCGGGTGCCCAGGCGGGCGCAGCAGCCGGGTGTACTCCGGGAGCACGTAGCGGCGGTCGAGCCGCCGGGCGGACCCGGCAGGAGCGCGGTCGGCGGTCGGATGTGCTCCAGGAGCACGGCCCGGCGGCAGAGCGCGCGGCCAACTGGCACCCCGAGGCCCCCGGGGCCGAGAGCGGAGCGTCCGCCGGTCGTTGCGTGCGCCCCGGGCAAGTCCATCGGCCGGATCCCGCCGGCGCGGTCGCCCCGGCCGGCCCGGCCTCTCCGACCGACGCGACACCGCTCCGGTTGCTGCTTGTCCTCTTCCGGCCCGAGCTGATCGCCGGCCCGGGCTGCCGCGAGCTCGACCTCGAGTACCTCGCGCCGTTCCGGGTCGACGAGCGGACGGCGTCGGCCCGGATCTGCGGCGGTACGGCGCTCGCGGCCGGGCTGGCGACGACCCTCCACGAGCTCCGCGGGGCTTGGGAGCGGCACGATCCCGCCGAGAGGCACCTCCTCGACGCCACGCTGCGCCGCGCGCTCGGGCTCGTGATCCGGGACCGCGGCACGGGGTCGGCCGATGCCGCGGCCCGCGCCGCCGCCGACCGGCGGGAGCAGATCCGGCCGGTCCTGGCCTACGTCGACCGCCACTCCCGCGAGAGCATCACCCTCGACGACGTGGCGGAGGTCGTCCACGTGAGCCCGTCACGGGTGCGCCACGTCTTCAAGGACGTCACCGGCGTCAGCTTCAAGGAGTACGTCACGCACGTCCGGGTCGCCGAGGCGAAGCGGCTCCTGCTGGGCACCGACCTCTCCGTGGCCGAGATCGCGCGCGCGGTCAGCTACACGAACCTCCACCAGTTCTACCGGGTCTTCTATCGCTCGTGCGCGATGTCGCCAGGGGAGTACCGCCGCTACTACACGCCCGCCGGCGGCGACCGGGAGCCGGATGGCTGGCTCGCCGATCCCATCGTGCCGGCGGCCGGCCCCGGCCCGGGCGGTCCGGACCGCTGACGAGGCCCTACGGCGTGGGAACGAAGCGCACGGTCATTGCGAGGGGCAAGGGGCAGAGGTAGTCTCCCCGCTGGTGACGTGATGTGACCCGGCAGGACGGCCGGCTCCGGAGGGGGCGTCGGCCGTCAAGGCGGAACGCAACCACGAACGGGTCAGGAGCGACGCTCCCGACCCGTTCTCGCTGCCCGGCTCGGTGGTGGTGCCGACGGCGCCGGCGGCACGGGCGGCTGACCGTCCCCGCGGCCGCCCGCGGTTCGTACAATCCGACCGTGCCCAACGAGATGGACGCCCGGGGGACGATGCCCTGGGCATGATCAGCGCGGATCGGCGGTCGATGGTCGTCGTCGCTTCCTACGCCTCCTTCATCCTCATCGGCTGGACCGGCCTGCTGGTCCCGTCGCTCCTCCGGGTCATCAAGGCCGACTTCGACCAGACCGACGCGGGGTTCGGCCTCCTCTACCTCGTGAGCGCCCTCCTCTTCGCGGTCGGTGCGCTCTCGGCCGGCCTGCTCGCGGAGCGCTTCGGCCGGCGGACCCTGCTGCCCCTCTCGGCGCTCCTGATCGCGGTCGGGCTCGCGACCCAGGGGGTGGCCCCGTCCTGGCCGGTCCTCCTGCTCGGCGTCGCCTTCGCCGGCGCAGGTTCGGGCGCGATCGACGCCGGCGTCAACAGCGTCGTCATGGACGTCGCCGTCTCGGGCAAGGGGAGCGCCATCAACCGGCTCCACCTCTTCTACAGCGTCGGTGCGCTGGGGGCTCCGCTCGTCATCGGCCAGGTGGTCGGGCTCGGCCTCGACTGGCGGCTCCTCATGGTGGGAACAGGGATCGCCGCCCTCGCCCTGGTGGTCCCCATGCGCGCGGTCGGGTCCGTGCCGCCCCGACGGCGCGCGGCCGCCGTGTCGGGCGCCGTCGTCGTGCGCGCCGCCGGGCCGGACCTCCGGCTCCCGCTCGCGATCCTCGGGCTGGCGATCGCCTGCTACGTCGCCACGGAGCTCGGGGTGTCGAGCTGGCTCGTGGGCTTCCTCGACGACGAGCCGATGAGCGTCGCGACCCTGGGCCTCGGCCTCTTCTGGGTCGGCCACGCCAGCGGACGGCTGACGGCCGTCAGGATCGCCGACCGCTTCGACCCGATCCGGTTCACGACCGCCTGCGCGATCGCGGGCAGCGTCGCGCTGGCCGTCGCCGTCCACGGCCCCGCGGGCGCGCCCCGCATCGCGGCCTTCGCGATCACCGGCTTTGCCCTCGGCCCGGTCTGGCCGATGATCATGACCGTGGGCGGGACGCTCTTCCCGCACCGCGCCGCCACCGTCAGCGGCGTCCTGACCGCGGCGGGCGTGGTGGGCTCCGTGCTGTACCCGCCGTTCATGGGCCTCATCTCGGGGGTCGCGGGCCTGGGCGCGGGGATGACGGGAGCCGCGGCCCTGACCCTGCTCAGCGGGGCGGCCGTGGTCACGGCCGGGCGCGTGGCCGCCCGAAGGCGCCGGGCTGCCGGGGTCCTGCCTCCTGGACGGGACCATCGCGTTCGTTGATCTCGCGCATCACCAGGAGTACCGTGGGCATCCGCTCGGCCGGAGGGCCGGGCGTCAGGGCGCTCAGCCCAGCACGCGAGGCCAGGCCGTGACCCGTCGGCGTCGACTCCGCCCGCTGCTCGCCGCCGTCCTCGCCACGCTGCCCGCCGCGTCCGGCGCGCTCGGGGCCGAGCCGACACTCACGACCGCACCGCAAGCCGCCGAAGCGCCGACACTCACCCCCGCCGCCGCGGATCGCGTCATCGTCATCCTGAAGCCCGACGCGGACCCGGATGCCGCCGCGACCCGCGCCCGCGGGCACGGCGCCCGCGTCGAGCGCACCCTCCGAAACGCCGTTCGCGCCTACGCCGCGACGGCGACCCCCGCCCAGGCGCGCCGCCTGGCGGCCGACCCCCAGGTCGTCGCGATCGTCCCCGACGAGCGGATCGCGGGCGAGGACGTGCTGGCGGGCGAGACCGTGCCGAACGGCGTCTCGCGCGTCTTCGGGAGCCTGAGCGCGGCCGTCCGCATCGACGGAACCGACGACCGGGTGGACGCGGACGTCGCGATCTTCGACACCGGGATCGACCCGACCCACACCGACCTCGCGGTCGCCGGCGGGTACAACTGCACGACCTCCGACCGGAGCGCATGGGGCGACCAGTACGGGCACGGCACCCACGTGGCCGGCACCGTCGGGGCTCGCGACAACGGGGACGGCGTCGTCGGCGTCGCGCCGGGCGTCCGGCTGTGGGCCGTCCGGATCCTCGACGCCAAGGGCGAGGGCTACCTCTCGTGGTGGCTCTGCGGCCTGGACTGGATCGCCGCGCAGAACGATCCGGCCGACCCGTCACGCCCGCTCATCGAGGCCGTGAACATGTCGGTGACCCGCTGGGGCCGCGACGACGGGAAGTGCGGCACGGTCAATGCCGACCTCTTCCACCAGGCGATCTGCCGGGTCGTGGCCCGCGGCATCACCGTGGTCGCGGCGGCGGCGAACGACGCGGGCCCGGCGTCGGCCCGCGTCCCGGCCGCCTACAACGAGGTGATCACCGTCTCGGCGCTCGCCGACTCCGACGGCCTGCCGGGGGGTCTCGGGGGCAACAGCTGCTGGAGCTGGGGCACCTACGACGTCGACGACACGTTCGCCGACTTCTCGAACTACGGCAGCGACGTGGACCTCATCGCCCCCGGCAAGTGCATCTGGTCGACGAAGCGCGGCGGGACCTACGGCTACTCGTCGGGGACGTCGATGGCGGCGCCGCACGTCACCGGGGCCGCCGCGCTCTACCGGGCCACCCGGCC
>CAZVPS010000153.1:0-5394 GCA_964629105.1 uncultured Anaerolineaceae bacterium | reverse complement strand
ACGCCGAGGTGCTGGAGCCCGGCATGGCCTTCAGCGTCGAGCCCGGGATCTACCTCGAGGGCCGCTACGGCGCCCGGATCGAGGACATCGTCGCGTGCGGCGAGGACGGGCCCATCGTCCTCAACGAGGCGCCCCGCCACCTGCTCGTCGTCACCGGCTGAGTTTTTCGGTCCTCGTCGGCGGTTGACGGCGGTCGGCCGTCCGGACCGCGACACCCGAGCGGGCGCATGTGCGTCCGGGCGCCTGCCGCGCGAACGCCGCCCCGGCGGTCGCCGAGCCGCTACCGCCCCGGACACGTGACGGCGCACGATCTCCCTGTCTCCGGGAGCGGAACGCACGAGGGCCCGGAGCGCGAAGGGGGACTCCGATGCTTGACCACAGCACGCCACTCCAGGTTCCGAGCCGCGTCGCCGATCGGATGACCGAGATGCAGGCACGCCGGCTGGCCGCGGAGGCCCGCGCCGGCAGCACGCGCTCGTTCTGGCTGACCGGCGAGCTCCGCTCCGCCATCCGCGCGAGCGCCGCGCTCGTGGCGCGCCTCCGGCACGTCCACGTGCGACCCGGCCCCAGGCTCGCGTCGAGTCACCGTCGAGCCTGACGCCGCAACTCCCATCGCGCCTCCGGACGCCGCGCCTGACGCCGCGCCTCCCGACCTTCTCCCGAACGGCCGCCGCCCACCCGGGCGGCGGCCTTCCCATGCCGCCCTAGAGGCCGCGGAGGGCGGCCGGCGGCGCCGGTCGGGGACCGGCGGTATGATCCGGCGCAGCCGGCCCGTGCCGACCGGCACCCCGTCCGTCATGCGCGGCCCCCGCCGCGGAGCTGTCTCGATGAGCGACCAGGAGCTGGACCCGCAGGCCCAGCGGCAGATCCCCGCCGGCGTACTCGCGCCCGACGCCGCCCTCGCCCCCGACGGTGGCGCTCCCGACGGTGGCGCTCCCGAGGCGCCGACGCCCTGCACCCAGGCCCAGTTGCGCCGCTTCATCAAGAGCCGTCCGTACGTGCCGCTCCACGAGCTGCGGCGCCGCTTCGGGCTCAACGGCGAGGACGACGATGTCTCCGGCGTGGACGTCGACGGCCGCCGCCTCTTCATCGGGCTGCCGGAGCGCGAGACGGGGCTGCTCGGCGAGCTGCTCCGCCAGGGCGACGTCGGCTGCGAGCTCCTCCTCGATCCCACGAGCCCGATCGTGATCGGCGTCTTCCCCATGCGGCCCGTCCAGCGGCCCTGATCCGCGGTTTGCGCCGGCGGACACGGAGCCTGTCGCGCGGACGACAGGGGGGCCGTCGCATCGCCCCTTTACCCCGCTGACCCGCGCGAGCATGATCCAGGCCACCGGTGCGAACCGGAACGCTCGATCCCCAAGGAGGATGCGACATGGCGAACAAGCGAATGGGCAGCGACGGCGTCAACAAGCGCGCCGACGCGGACGGCCTCATCAAGCGCTCGGCCACCGACGACGACGTCGAGGGCCATGTCTTCAAGAAGAGCGCGCCCGACGGCGTCAACAAGCGCGCCGACGCGGACGGCCTCATCAAGCGCTCGGCCACCGACGACGAGGACGTCGAGGGGCACATGATCGGGACGATGAACCCGCTCCTGGCGCGGGAGCTCGCCCGGGCGAAGGAGCGCGACGTGCAGCGCGCCGCGTCCCGCGGCAACCTGATCAGCGAGGCCAAGCGGGCCATCCGCCGCAAGGACTGATCCGGAGCCTCAACGGGATCGAGCATGCACAGCGCAGAGGGCGGGCCGGGGGGCCCGCCCTCTGCGCGATTCCGTCGGTAGCGTCCCGTTCTTTGTGCCGGGCGCACGCAGAGGGCCGCGGCGCGCGTGGCCGGGGACTCATGGCGGCGCCCTTCCCGCCGAGGTCGCGCAAGGAACCCCGGTCGAGCACGCTCCGTTCGACGCCCAGGATGCCGTCGAGGGCCCGGATCGGCCACCGAGCGCAGCGTGGTGGGCCGCGAAACCTGTATAGGCCGACCCCGGCTGCCGGCGTCACGGGTCAGCGTACCGCGCGGCGCCGCCGAGGACACCGCGCGGCGCCGCCCATTGCGACACCCGTCCCCGGCCCGTAGCATTCGTCCGTCGAGCCCCGGGGGCAGGTTGCGGGAGGATCATGTGGCGGCGGATGAGCGGGCCAACGCCGCGGAGGCGCTGCGGCGCTGCATCCTCTTCTCACGGCTCGACGACGAGACGCTTTCGCGCTGCATCGAGTCGCTGCGCAGCCGGCGCTACCGGCGCAACGAGACGATCTTCCACCAGGGGGACCCGGGCGATTCGCTCTACGTGATCGAGAGTGGCGCCGTGAAGATCGTCCTCCCGGACCCCGAGGGCGAGGAGGGCGCCATCATCGCGACCCTCAGCGCGGGCGACTTCTTCGGCGAGCTGGCGCTCCTCGACGGCGAGGACCACTCCGCCACCGCGATCGCGCTCGAGGCCACCGAGGCGCTCGTGCTCCGCCGCGACGCCTTCGACCGCCTCGTTGACGAGGACCCCAACCTGCGGCGCGCGCTGTTCGCGGGCCTCGTCGGCGAGCTGCGACGCCTCACCTGCCATGTCGGCGAGCTCCACTTCCTCAACCTTCCCGGCCGCCTGGCGCGCCAGATCGTGCGGATGGCCCGCGAGGCCGACGCGGACGCCCACGGCGAGATCAGCCTCTCGTGGCCGTTCTCGCAGTCCGAGCTGGCGGGGATGATCGGCGGGACGCGGCAGACCGTGAACCGTCTTCTCTCCGGCTTCACCGCCGAGGGGCTGATCCGGATCGAGAAGGAGACGCTCGTGGTTCCGGATCTCGACCGCCTGGAGCGCGCGGCGGAACGATGACCGACGGCGACACCCCGGAGGCGCCCGACCTCGCCGCCGCCCGCGAGGCGCTGGCGGCGATCGGCCGGCGCGCCGAGATCGCCCGGCGCCTGGAGCTCGGCGGCACGGAGGCGGTCCTGCGCTCGATCGTGGAGGCCGCGGTCCTCCTCTTCGAGGCCGAGGCCGCGTCTCTCGCCCTCTTCGACGCGGCCCGTAACCTGCTCGTCTTCCGCGTCGCGGCCGGCGCCCAGGGCCAGGGCGTCGTGGGCCTCGAGATCCCGCCCGACCGCGGCCTCGTCGGCTACGTCTTCTCGACCGGGCAGGCGCTCGCGATCTCCGACGTCGCCCGCGACCCCCGGTTCGGGCGCGCCTTCGCCGAGCAGACCCAGTACGTGCCGCGCTCGATCGTCGCCGTCCCGCTCGTCGACGAGCGCGGCACGATGGGCGTCCTCGAGGTGCTCGACAAGCGTACGGAGGCGACCTTCTCCATCCGCGACGTGGAGCTGGCCGGCGTCTTCGCCCGCCAGGCGTCGGTCGCGATCCGCGCCAGCCGCGTGGAGCGCGACGTGGCGGCGCTCGTGGCGGCCGTGCTGGGCGGACTCGCCGGCGACGAGGCGCCGGCCGCCGGCGTGGAGGCGCTCGTGGCCGCCGCCGTGTCCGACGTCGGCGGTCCGGACGACCCACTCTGGCCGCTCGTGGAGCGGGTAGCCGCCCTTCGCCGTGCCGCTCCCGACCAGCTGGAGCTCGTGACCGCGCTCCTCGACGTCCTCGTGCGCCAGGCCGAGCGCGACGCGAGCGGGCTGCGCGGCGCGGGTGCGCGAGGGCTCCGCCGCCGCGCGCCCGGGCGATGAGCGAGGAGGAGCTCCTCCCCGCCTGGAGCGAGCCGTTCGTCGGCGCCCGTCTCGCTGACTTGCGGCGCGAGGCGCCGTTCGGGCGCCTGACCCGCGAGTGGGCGCTCGGCGGGACGGACGGAGCGGGCGTCACCGTGGCGATCATCGACTCGGGCGTGGAGCGCGACCACCCGGCGGTGGGCGGGAAGCTGATCCGGAGCGTGAAGGTGGAGCCGGGTCCGGCCCCGGACGACGACCCGGTCGTGGTGGATGACGAGGCCGCGCTCGACGTCGTGGGCCACGGGACCGCCTGCGCCGGGATCATCCACGCCATCGCCCCGGGCGCCGATCTCGTCTCCGTGCGCGTCCTCGGGCCGGACAACCGGGGCAAGGGGCTCGTCTTCGCCGCCGGCCTCGACTGGGCGATCGAGCAGGGCGCGAGCGTGGTCAACCTGAGCCTGTCGTCGAAGAGCGAGGCCCTCTTCGGGCTCTTCCACGACCTCGCCGACCAGGCCTACTTCGCCAACGTCCTCCTCGTCTGCGCGGCGAACAACGTGCCCGGCAGCAGCTACCCGTCCCTCTTCGCCTCCGTCGTCTCGGTGGCCGCCCACGACCTGGCCGACCCCGCCGCATGGTTCTACAACCCCGACCCGCCGGTCGAGTTCGGGGCCCACGGGGTGGACGTCGACGTCGCCTGGAGGGACGGGAGCCGCATGGTCGCGACCGGCAACTCGTTCGCGGCGCCGCACGTGGCCGGGTACGCGGCACTCATCCGGGCGAGACACCCGTCGGCCTCGCCGTTCGAGGTGAAGGCGATCCTGGCCGCAACGGCGTCGGAGCCGCCGGCCCGGGGCTGAGTGAAGCTCCCCGGTGACGATGAGCCTGGTTCAGGCGAACCGGGCGCCCACCCACCGCTCCACCTGCGGGATCGCACGTCAAGTAAACACCCCCACCCGCCACAGCACCTTCGGCATGGTCGCCGCCGGTCGGCTGCCCCTCCCGGCAGGCTCCGGGGCCGCCTGACCCGTGGGTTCCGTGCTTGCGGCGGGCGCGCTGAGTCGGTCCGGCGGTCGCCGCGGGGTCGGACGCGGGGATCGGAGGCCGCAGCCGGCCCCGGGGTGTGCACTTCACGTGCGATTCGCCGCGGTCGGAGCGGCGCCGGACCGCAGACCGGCCTGGCCCGCGGTCGGAGGAGACCGGCGGGCGCGTCTGAGACCTGCGGGCGCGCCAGAGGCCGGCTCGCGTCAGTACCCGGCGCCCGGCGCCCCCCGCCGCAGATCCATCAGTCGCGGCGCCAGGAGCGGCCCGGCGTTCACGAGCTCGCGGAAGTCCGCGGCGTCGAGGGCGAGGAGGGCGCCGGCCGATGCGGCGGTCACGGTGGCCGTCCGCGGGATCCCGCGCAGGAGGCCGATCTCGCCGAAGACCTCGCCCGGGCCCATCGTGCGGAGGTGCTCGTCGGCCAGCGCGGCCGCCAGCACGGTCGGCAGCGGCACGAGCTCGCCGGGGCCGGCGTCGACGACCGGTCGCCGCGTTACCTCGAAGGTGCCCTCCTCGATGAGGTAGAAACGGTCGGCCACGTCGCCCTGGCGGATCACCACGTCCCCGGCCGCGACCCGCACCGGCTCCAGGCGCACGGCGACGGCCTCCAGTGTCGCCGCGGGCACGCCGGCGAAGAGCGGCAGACCCGCGAGGCGGGTCACCCGGAGGTCGGCCGCCGAGCCTGCCGTCCGGCGCGCCGCCGGCGCGGCCATGAGCGCGCCGAGCAGG
>CAZVPS010000152.1:0-5468 GCA_964629105.1 uncultured Anaerolineaceae bacterium | reverse complement strand
GCCCGGGCCGAGGCCGAGCGGGCGAAGGCGGGGCTGGCCGCGGCGCGGGTGGGGCTCGACCAGCTCACGATCGCGGCGCCGTTTGCAGGAACCGTGGCGTCGCTCGACGCACGCGTTGGCGAGCGGGCCGCGCCCGGGATCGTCCTTGTCCGGGTGGCCGCCACGACGGGCTGGCGGATCGAGACGACCGACCTCGACGAGACGACGGTGGCCCGCGTCGCGGTCGGCGCGCCCGTCACGATCACGTTCGACGGGCTCCCGGGCGTGCGCGTGGACGGGACCGTCGAGTCGGTCGCGCTCTTCGGCGCCTCGGTCCAGGGCGACATCGTCTACCGGGCGATCGTGAAGCCGGCCACGGTGCCGGAGGGCCTGCGCTGGAACATGACCGCCACGGTGACCGTGCAGACCGGGGAGTAGTCCCGCAGGCGGCGGCGCGGAGCGCGCCGGATCCGTGGGTCACCGGGTGCTGATCACGCAGGTGCCGGCGATCAGGTCGTGCCAGCCCCGACGGCGGCTGTCGACCAGGATCCAGACGAAGCCGAGGTAGAAGACGGCGCCGGAGACCCACCAGCCGACGAGCCGCAGGAGCGCGGCGCCCCACCCGATCCGGCTCCCGTCGCGGTCGTTGACCACGCGGATTCCGGCCACCTTCATGCCGGGGGTCGCCCCACCGCGCGCCCAGAAGAACGGGAAGTAGAGGAGCGAGAAGAGCCCGATCACGGCGGCGCCGAGCATGAAGAAGCCGACCGAGGCGCCCATGGCGCCGAGCACGTTGCTGTCGATGTCCCCGCCGGAGCCGGCGGCGCCGACGAGAGACCGGAAGAGCGGGATCATGATGATGAAGAGGAGCACGGTCATGACGGTCCCGACGATCATGGCGTCGACGATGTAGGCGCCCAGGCGGGCCCCATGGCCGGCGAAGCGGACGCCGGGCGCCGGACCGACAGGTTCGGCCGGCGTCGGCCAGTTGGGTGCGGGTGTGGTCATGCGAGGTTCCCTCCCGGTGTTGCGAAGGCGGCGTCAGGCCGGCTGGATCATGGCCGTGCCCAGGCGTGGGGTGGGTGCCCCAGGAGACGGTGGCGCGGCCGGCGGAGGTGGCCTTGACAGGCCGGCCGATCGTAGCGGCTCGCCTCCTCGGCGACACGGTCCCTATCGCCCGACCTCGGGGCCGACCGGCCCGGTCCACGAGGTCAGGGCGTCAGGTCCAACGCGTCGAGGGCAGTCCGCGCGTGCTCACGGGCAAGGTTCCAGGCCGGCCAACCGGCGAAACCGGGATCCGTCGCCAGCTCGCGGCGGCGCTCCTCGAGGTGCGCCCGGACCGCACGACGGTCCGGCCCCGCCAGCCCCGGGAGAGCCGCCACCATCGCCGGGACGGCGTCATCACCGAGGGTGGCAAGGTACTCCTCGTCGAGGCCGGCCCGACCGCCCGGCGGCACCAGCGACGGATCGAGCGCCCGCTCCAGGTTGCGCCCCGCTACGAACCCCTGGGGTCCCACGAGGTTGGCCACCACCACGGCGGCGATGCCGAGCGCCCCCAGCACGTGGACCAGGCGCCTGGACCGGCCGCTGGCCACGAGGAGGCCGAGGGCGAGGAGGGCCACCGCGAGCCAGCCGATCGAGAGGAGAACCCAGAAGCGGAGCTCTGTCCAGCCGTAGGCGTCCTGGTAGAGCCGGAGGCGCAGGAACGAGGAGACCAAGGTCACGCCGGTCAGGCCCACGAGGCCGATCGCCGCCGCCACGAACCCACGGCTGCGCTGGCGCACGCGCGCGTCAAGGGTCGCGACGACCAGCGCCGCCAGGCCCGCGGCGGCCAGGAGCTCGAAGAACCCGCGCCGGGCGTAGTCGGCGTAGGTCAGGCCGGCGGCCTCCAGGGTATCCCGGCCGCCGAACAGGTAGGCAACCTGGAGCGCCACGAAGGCCAAGAAGAGGGTGTCCAGGCAGACCAGCACGACGGTCGCCTCCAGCCCGCCGATCCCCAAGCGGGAGGACCGGGGGGTCGCGTCGAGGTCCGCGGCGTCGGCCACCTTGCGGGACGGCGCGGACTCGCCGGACCGGGCGGCCTCGGCGGACCATGCGGGCTCGGCGAACGCGACCGGTGCCGCCGGCGTGACCAGGCGACCTCCGGCGGCGACCGCAAGCACGCCGGCGACCACCCAGGCGACTGCAACGACAAACGCCCCCCGGTCGGCGACGTCGACGAGCGGCAGCCGGAAGGGAAGGGCCAGCACCTCGCCCGCCGCGGTCGCGAAGACCGCGTCGGCGGCCGCGAAGAGCGCCGTGAACACCAGCAGGAGGGGTGCTGCGATCAGCACGCCGCGGAGCACGGGGGCCGCCCACCCCGGCCTGGCGCCCCGCCAGCCGCGCTCGCGCAGCTGCCGGCGGATCGCTCCCAGCGCCGGGACGGCACCGACGACCGCCGCGAGCGCCATCTCGCCGGCGCTCGCGGCGATGCCGCCGGCGTCTGCCCGCATGAGCTTCCTGCCGCCCATCGTCGCCAGCGCCGCCCCGCCGAGGATGACGGCGCCGAGCACGTCGACGGCGACGAGCGCCGGGTCGACGCGGACCGCCACGAAGGCGGCGAGGACCAGGGCGACCGGGGCCAGCCACGCGTCGAGCCGGTCGATCCCGCGCAGGCGCACGGGTCCGGCCACGAGCGCGCCCGCGGCGAGCAGGAGGGCGACGTCCACGACGACGTTGATCCCCGGGGCGTTGCCGCGGAACAGGAGGTCCGTCGCGACGCCCACGAGGAGGGCCAAGGCGAGCAGGCGACGCGCGAGCGGTCCGGTCATGCGCCCCTTGCGACGGGCGGAGCGTGGCCGGTGTTGCGGCGCCCTGCGACGCGGGCGCCTCGCCGGGTCAGCGCGGGCGGATGGCGTCCGTGCCGAGGGTGCCCCGCAGGACCTCCGGGACCACCACGGTCCCGTCCGGCTGCTGGTACGCCTCCAGGATGGCCGCGACCACGCGCGCGAGCGCCAGCCCGCTCCCGTTGAGCGTGTGGACCAGCTCCGGCTTCGCGCCGGCGGCGGGCCGGTAGCGGATCGCCATCCGCCGGGCCTGGTAGTCGCGGAAGTTCGAGCAGGAGGAGACCTCAAGCCAACGCTCCACGCCCGGCGCCCAGACCTCGAGGTCGTACTTCTTGGCCTGGACGAAGCCCATGTCGCGGGTGGCCATGAGCAGGACCCGATAGGCGAGCCCGAGGCGCCGCAGGAGGTCCTCGGCCCGCCCGGTCATCCACTCGAGCGCGTCGTTCGACGCCTCCGGCCGCTCGAAGAGGACCATCTCCACCTTGTCGAACTGGTGGACGCGGAGGATGCCGCGGGTGTCCTTGCCGGCGGCGCCGGCCTCGCGCCGGAAGCAGGGCGTGTAGGCGGCATAGCGGACCGGCAGCGCGTCGGCCTCGAAGATCTCGTCACGGTGGAGGTTCGTGACCGGAACCTCGGCCGTGGGGACCAGGTAGAGCTCGTCGCGCGTGACGACGTACATCTGGTCTTCCTTGTCCGGGATCTGGCCCGTGCCCCGGGCCGAGGCCGTGTTGACGACGGCCGGCGGCCAGATCTCGGTAAAGCCGTTCTCCCTGACGTGGATGCCGAGGAAGAAGTCGATGAGCGCGCGCTGGAGTGCAGCGCCGGCGCCCTTGTAGACGGGGAAGCCGGAGCCGGCGATCTTGGCCCCGCGCTCGAGGTCGATGATGTCGAGCGCCTCCGCGATCTCCCAGTGCGGCCGGCGCTCCCAGGTGCCGGCTCCAGGGTCCGCGTCGGCGCCGACCTCGCCGGCATGCGGCATGACACGAGGGAGCAGCTCGCCCCAGCTGCGCACGACGACGTTGGCGTCGGCGTCGCCGACCGGGACGCCCGGGTCGGCCGGGTTCGGGATCCGGAGGAGGATGTCGTCGAGCCGGGCCTGGACGTCGGCGGCCTCCGCGTCGAGCGCGGCGATCCGCTCGCCGGCCGTGACCGAGGCGGCCTTGAGCGCTGCGACCTCCGCACCGTCGGGCGCGGCGCCGCCCCGAATTGCCTCGCCGACCTGCTTCGAGGCGGTGTTCCGTTCGGCCTTGAGGCGGTCCGCTTCACCGAGGAGGACACGCCGCCGGGCGTCGAGCTCCAAGGCAACGTCGACAAGCGACGCGTCCTCGCCCTTGTCCAGTGCCCCCCGGCGGATGACCTCCGGCTCCTCGCGGAGCCGCTGCAACCCGACGCTCATGCCCCGGCCTCCTCGCCGTCTTCCCCTGCCTCACCGGCGTGTTCGTGCCAGCCGGCGGCTTCCCGCAGGCGGGCGATCACGAAGGGTGCGTCGAGGCTGGCCAGCAGCCACCCGGCGCGCGGGCCGTTGGGACGGCCGAGGAACGCGAGGTAGACGGCGCCGAACGCGCGCCCGGGCGGGAGCGCCGCATCACCGGCGACCCGGAAGAGGAGTGTCTGCCAGGCGTCGCCGCCGTGGGGGTCCTCCTTCTCGGCCGCGATGGCGAGCCCGCCCAGGAAGACGCGCTGGTCCTCGCCGAGGGCCGTCGCCCCGGCCGGCAGGGCGTCGCGCCGGACGCGCACCACCGCGCTCTCCGGCGCGTATGCGTCGAGCCAGGCGCGGGCGGCGGCGAGCCGCTCGGCGAGCGTGGCCTCCTCCCGCGCCGTGAGGGGAGCTCCCTTCTCCTCGGCCACGCGGGCGGCGACATCCACGCCCGGGATCTGGGCCAGGAGGGCCAGGTGCGCGAAGGCGGGTCGGTATGCTGCGGCAGCCTCGGCGGGGATCCCGTCGGCGAGTTGGACGTAGCCGAAGAGCCGCTCGGCGTCCGGCGGCAGCCCACCCCGATACGGCCGGCCGGCGACAGCGGCGGCCAGCTTGTCGAGCTCGTCGAACAGGCGCGGGATCGCGTCGGAGCCGTCCGGGCTGAACTCGATCGCCTGGTTGGGGCGGGGCCGCAGGAACAGCAGGCGCAGGGGCTCCGGCGGCAGGGCGTCGACGATCTCGTGGGCCGCGGCCCCGCGTCCCTTCGAGGTCGACATCTTGCGCCCGCCGATGTTGAGGAACTCGTAGGCGAGGTTGCGCGGCGGCTCGCGGTCGAAGACGTCGCGGGCGATCGCGTCCGAGCGATCGCGGCTCCCGCCGGCCGTGGCGAGATCCTTGCCGCACGGCTCGATCGTCACCCCGAAGAGGCTCCACTGGGCGGCCCACTCCAGGTTCCAGGGCAGCTTGGCCGTCCCGCCGAACGGGCTGATCCAGCCGGACGCACCACAGCCTCGCGCCCAGGCCACCAGGTTCTCGCGGCATTCGAAGTGGACCCGCTCGCCGTCCCAGGCGGTCACGATCGTCGTGCCGACCTTGCCGCAGGTTGGGCAGATCAACCCGAGCGGGTGCCACGTCTCGGGGTGCTGAACATTCGCAACGCGGCGATAGATCTCGCGCACGAGCGCGGCCTGGTCCAGCGCCATCCGGATGTACGGGTCCAGCGCGCCGGTCGGATAGATGTCGCTCAT
>CAZVPS010000151.1:0-5493 GCA_964629105.1 uncultured Anaerolineaceae bacterium | reverse complement strand
CGGGGGCCGGCGGTCGGCGTGGCGGGGGCCGGCGACGGGGCAAGCGTCCAGCCGGGCGTCGACTCGGCGGCGCACGCGGCGAGAACAGCGGCGACGGCGCCGAGGGCGAGGAGGAGCGCGAGGGGGCGGGCGAGGCGCATGCGGTACGGAACCTCCGTGGCGGGCTGCGGGGCACCTTGGACCGGCGCCGGACGATCGTGGGAACGCCCTGATGCTACCGAAGGGCGCCGATTCGTGCCGACGGGCGCCCCCCGGAGCGGATCCGCACGACGAAGAGGATCGCCACGAGGTAGCTGGACGCCATGAGCAGGAAGACGACCGGGAAGCCGGCCTCATCGCCGAGCACCGCGACGAGGCCGCCGAGCAGCGCCGCCCAGATCGCGCCGACGACGAACATCAGGGTGAAGTAGGTGGAGTTGGCGGCGTCGCGGATGCCGGCCGGGGCGGCCTCGACCAGCAGCCCCTGAAGCAGGCTCGCCTCTTCGAAGACGAATGCCCCCACGAACCCGATCGCGAGCCACACGAGCGGGATGGAGCCGCCGGCCACCACGAGCAGGACGAGCGCAGCCGCGCCCGCCACGTAGGAGCCGACCAGCACGGGACGGTGCCCGTAGCGGCCCGCGAGCCGCCCGGCGAGGAGCGGCCCGGGGACGCTCCCCGCGAGCAGGAGCGTGTACATGAGGGCGATCGTCCCGGCCTCGAGGTCGAGCGACCGGGCGAGGTAGAGCGGGACGAACGTGGAAACCACGCCGATCCCGCGCCCGGCGGCGGCGATCGACGAAGCGGCGAAGAGCCGCCGCAGGTCCCGCTCACGGAGCACGTCTGCGAAGGCCGAGCGGACGCTCCCGTGGGCGAGCGCGGCCGCCCGATCGGCGCCCGTCTCGCGCACGGAACCCAGGATCAAGGCTGCCACGACCACCGCCGGGATCCCGACGGCCGCCATCGCGACGGGCCAGCCGAACGACGCGATCACCCACGCGCCCACGAGGGGGACCGCGACGGTCCCCAGGTTCCCGCCCGCGATGTGCGCCGCGATCGCCGACGCCCGGGCCCGCTCGGGGCGCTGCTCGGCGATGAGCGCGTTGCCGACCGGGTGCTGGGGCGACCCGGCGACCCGGGCCACGATTGTGCCGAGCGAAAAGGCGCCCCACGACGCGGCGAGGCCGGTCGCGGCCATCGCGGTGCCGAAGACGAGGCCGCCGACCCCCAGGAGCGAGCGCCGACTGACCACCCGTTGGAGCGGCGCATACGCGAGCTGGATCACCCCGGTCAGGAGGTTGCCGACCGCCAGCAGGAGGCCGATCTCCCCGACCCCGATCCCGAAGACCGGCGTCACCGCGATGAAGACGAGGGGCAGGAGGGCGGTCTGGGCGTGGATGAAGCCATGCTGGACGGAGAGCAGACCGAGGGTCACCCGCGGGCGGAGGTCGGCGCCAGGGGCGGCGGCGCGGCGCGTGACGTCCTGCATCGCCCGATGATGCCCGATCGACCGGGCGCCGGCGGGACGCCCGGCCGCGGGTCAGTTGGCGTCCGGCTCCTGCATCGGCAGGACGATCACCGCGACCGTGAACACGAACGCCCCGAAGGCGAGGACGCCGCCGACGATGAGGAACTCCACGATCGTTGGGACGTACCAGTAGCTCGTCGCGAAGGAGCTCGCGCCGCCCTGGTCAGCCCCGATCGGCAGGCCGGGCGGCAGCTGGATGTTCGAGTAGGAGAGCCCGTTGAGGACCAGGTTCAGGCGGTGGACGAAGATCCCCGCGATCCCGATCCCGGCGGCCGTGGCCACCCAGGCCGGGTTCCGGCGCAGGCGCCTGATCGCGAGGATCGCGAACGGCACCAGCAGGCCCACCCCGATCTCGAACCAGAAGAGCGGCGCGTACGGGCCGACGAGCATGCGGGCGAAGACATCAGCCTCCGGCGCACCCGGGTAGAACGCGGTCAGGTACTCCGCGAGGACCAGGAAGGCCTCCACCGCGATGAACGACCCGAGGAGGCCGCCCAGCAGCGCCACGAGGTCATTGCCGAAGTGCAGGCGGCGGAGGCGCCGCAGGACGAGCGCCAGCAGGATCACGAGGCCCAGCCCGGAAACCAGCGCCGAGGTGATGAACATGGGGGCCATGATCGAGCTGTACCAGAAGCCGCGGCTGATCTGGAGCCCGAAGATCCAGGCCGTGATCGAGTGCAGCAGGATCGCCGCCGGGAGGGCGACCCAGGCCATCGCCCCCTTCACTCGCTCCTCGCGGGCCATCGTCCGCTCGGACGTCCCGGTCCCCAGGGCCAGCCACGAGCCCCGCCGGGCGAGGTCGGCCCGGGCGTAGAGCCAGACGTAGAAGGCCGACATCGCCATGTAGATGATGACGATCGCGATGTCCCAGATCATGGGGGACGTCAGGTTCGGGTACAGGAAGATGTTGAGCATCCGCTCCGGACGGCCCAGGTCCGGGAGGATGAAGGTCGCCGCCAGCATCACTGCGACGGTCGCTTCCAGCACCGCCAGGCGCGTGATCGGCTTGAATGCCTTGATGCCGAAGAGCCTGCCGGCGGACGCCACGATGAGGCCGCCGGCCGAGAGGCCGACGAAGAACATGAAGAAGAGGATGTACTGGCCCCACATCACCGTGTTGCGCATCCCGGTGACGATGAGGCCGGTGTTGAACTGGTAGACGAAGGCGGCCGCGCCCACGGTCATCACGGCCAGCAGCAGGCCGATCCAGGCGAACAGCGCCCGGCGCCCTCTCGCCCGCCCGGCCACGGTCCCCGCCGCCACCGTCTCCGCGGGCATCGTCGCGGCGCTCACAGCTCGTTCCTCCGGCGCGGCGGCAGGTAGTGGACCGCCGGCTTCGTGCCGGCCTCTTCGAGGAGCTCGTACCCCTCCCGCTCGCGGATGAGCGTGGCCGCCCGCCCCTCCGGGTCGTTGAGGTCGCCGAAGACGCGGGCACCGGTGGGGCAGGACCAGACGCAGGACGGCACCTGGTCCTCCGCGAGGCGGTGGACGCAGAGGGAGCATTTCTCGACCGTGCCGACCGGCCGGGCCGCCACCATCCCGGTCTCGTGGGGCGTTGGTCGCGCCGGGGCGCCCCAGTTGAAGTTCCGGACACCGTACGGGCAGGCAATCATGCAGTAGCGACAGCCGATGCAGCGGTCGTTGTCCTGCATGACCAGCCCGTCGTCGCGGTGGTAGGTCGCCTGGACGGGGCAGACCTTCACGCACGGCGCGTTCTCGCAGTGCTGGCAGGCCAGGGGCAGCCAGTGCATCTCCAGGGCGCCGCCGCGGACCTGGATCGGCTGGTCCAGCGCGTCGCCCTCGGTGAGGATGCGGTTCCACCACATCCCCAGGGGCAGGTCGTTCTCGCTCTTGCAGATGATCGCGCAGGACCAGCAGCCGATGCAGCGCTCCTGGTCGACGACCATCCCCCAGTGCGGGTGCCCGGAACGCTCTCCGATCTCGCCCCACGCGCGCGAGGCCTCGGAGAGCGCCTCGATCGGCGAGACCTTGTCGCCCATCTCAGGCCTCCTCCGCCTTCGCGACCTGGCAGCGGCAGTCCTTCCAGCCGGTCGACGGCGCCCACATGTTGCCGACGAAGTGAACCTCGTGGATCGGGTTCACCGCCGACGAGGTCAGCTCGTTGACGCCCTTCCCGCGCAGGAACTGGCGCGGCCACCAGCCCTCGTAGAGGGTCACGGAGCCCGGCTGCTCGGCGTCGCTCACGTGGGTCCAGGCGACCACCTCCCCGCGCGTGTTCCAGACCCGGATCGGGTCGCCCGTGGCGAGGCCGCGGGCGACCGCGTCCTGCGGAGAGATGAAGACCTCCGGCCTCCCGCCGTGGATCTCCGCCAGCCAGGGGTTGTTGGCGTAGGTGGAGTGGATCCGCCACTTGCTGTGGGGGGTCAGGAGGATGAGCGGCCATTCGGCCGGATCGTGGACCGTGTCGTCGAACGGCGGCCGGTACGTGGGGACCGTCTCGCCCAGCTCGCGGAAGCGGGCCTCCTCCTTGTAGAACTCGATCCGCCGGGTAGGGATGAAGGCGGCCGTCTTCTCCAGCGGCGCCGGCAGCGAGCGGGGCGGGAACGGCACCAGGTCCTCTACCTGCTTCTTGAACGGGACGTCGGGGTCGGGGACGTTGAGGCGGACCGGTCCGGCCTTCAGCCGATCCAGGGTGATCCCCTCGGTGGGCCCGCCGGGCTCGGCGCCGGCAGCCAGGATCGCCTCGATGGCCGCCTCCTCGTCCATCGCGAAGAGCTCGGCGGCCTTCGCCGGGTCGAGCCGGCGCACGATCTCGCGCCACATCCAGAGCTCGGAGCGGGCCTCGCCGACCGGCTCGATCGCCGCCTGCTGGAGCTGCAGGAAGGGGTGGAGCGGCGTGGCCGTCAGGTCGGTCTTCTCGTACCAGGTGGTGGCCGGCAGGACGACGTCGGCCCACTTCACGGTCTCCGTCATCTGGTGGTCGACGACGACGACCAGGTCCAGGCCGCGGAGCGTCTCGTGGAGGCGGTTCACGTCCATCGCCTGGACGAACATGTTGGCGAAGGTGCAGACGAGCCCGTGCCAGCCGTTCTCCGGGTACGGCACGTCGGGGTGCATCGTCTCCGTGCGGCCCCGGACGAAGTAGATCGAGGGAACGACCTTCGCCTTCGTCTCGCCGGCGTTCCACCAGGGGGCGACGTTCACCCGGACCTTGTACTGGCCGACGTAGACGGAGAACCCGCCGCCGGACTTCCCGATGTTGCCGGTGAGGGCGGCGAGGAGGGCGAACGCCCGCCCCGTCAGGTCGCCGTGGTACCAGTGGTTGGAGCCGCCGCCCATGAGGATCGCTGCGGGCTTCGCGGCCGCGTAGGCACGGGCGACGCGCACGATCTTCCCGGCGGGGACGCCGGTCACGGCCTCCGCCGCCTCCGGGGTCCAGCGGTCCAGCTCCTCGCGAACGAGGGCGAAGCCCGGGGTCACCTCGACGGTCGACCCGTCGGCCAGGGTGACGCGCTGGACGCCCGCGAGCGCCGGGCGGGCGCCGGCCGGGAAGCCCAGCCGCTCCGTGCCGACGACGAGCGGCGCCGCTGCGGCCTCGTCCCAGGCGACGAAGCGGTCGGCGGCGCCACCGGCCGTCAGATCGGCCTCCCGGAGGCGCACGCCCGTGTCCGCACGCACGAGCAATGGGGCATCCGTGTACGTCCGCATGAAGTCGGCGTTCCAGGCCTCGTCGACGATCACCTGGCGGCAGAGCGCCAGGGCCAGCGCCGCGTCTGTCCCGGGCTTGATCCGGAGGTGCGTGTCCGCCTTGGCCGCCGTCGGCGAGAAGCTCGGGTCGATGACCACGAGGCGGGCGCCCTTCTCCAGGGCGTCGAAGATGAAGTGCACGTCGGGGATTCGCGTCTCCACCGGGTTCGAGCCGACGAGGAGGAGGAACCGGCTGTTGGCCCAGTCCTTGGCCTCGTGCTCGGCGTTCTGGACGCCGAAGGTGATCGGCATTCCCATGGGCAGGTCGCCGTTGAAGT
>CAZVPS010000150.1:0-5528 GCA_964629105.1 uncultured Anaerolineaceae bacterium | reverse complement strand
GCGCGCTCCCCTACCCGCCCCGCGACTCGCCCGGGGCGCGGACCCTGAGCGTGGCCGACCACGCGACCCGCTCCGCGGGCGCCAGCACGAGCGCCCGGTCGGCCGCGATCGCCGAGGCGAGGTCGTCGTCGGGCGAGGTCGTCGGCTCCAGGGCGTGCTGGACGCGCGGCGCCTCCGGAGGCGGCGGCCAGCCGCCGTCGTCGAGCCAGATGCCCAGGTTCGGGGCGATCGGCGCGTACCAGGTCAGCTCGAGGCGGGAGCCGTCGGGGTGGGCAACGGCGGCCACGCCCGGCAGCCCCTCGCCGCCGCCCCCGTCCCAGCTGCCGTAGAGCTCCCAGCCGCCGAACGCCTTGAGGGCCGTCCCCGCCGCGGGATCCCCCACCACGTCGAGTCGCACTGCGCGGCCGTCCATCCCCGGCGTCTCGGGCCAGTCGGCGCGGCCCGGAACCGGCGTGAGCGGCAGCCCGACAGCGTGCGCGACGCGCACCGAGACAAGCCCCTCGACCTCGGCCCGGGCGCCCGGCTCCAGGGCGAGGAGGGGGTGCATCGACCAGAGGACGGGGAGCGCCGCGGCGCCGCGGTTCTCCAGCTCGTACTCGGCGACGAGGCGCGGCCCGTCGAGCCGCAGGCGCCGGGTGAAGACGAACGGGCGGTCGGGACCGCCCCACGTCGCCTCGAGGAAGGGTCCCTCGGCCGCCACGGTCGCGGCCCGACCCCAGAGATCGCCGTGGTCGCGAAGCGGGGGGCCGGCCGGGTCCGCCGGGTCCGGGCACGGCGCGACCGTGGGCAGGCACTCGTCCCAGCCGAACGCGACCGCGCCCGTGAAGCGCGCGTCCCGCCCGGTCCAGCCAGCCGCCGACCCGTCGGGGCCCGCCTCCGGGGGCGCGCCCTGAACGAGCCATTCGCGCCCCGTCCAGCGGTCGACGAGGGAGAGGACGCGCGCGCCGAGGGCCGGGCAGACGACGAGCCCCAGGCGGTCGTTCCCGAGCTGGAGGGTGGCGAAGGCCCCGAACGTATCGCCGCTGCGGATCATCGCCGCCCACGGTAGGGAGCGAGCCGCCCCGGCGGCAGGGGCCAACGGCCCGTGTCGGGCGGGCGTTCCGGGCCGCATTCAGCCGCGAAGCTGCCCGCGAGCGGCTCGCCGCGGTCGGCCCGCCCTCGGTCGGCCCGCCTCGATCAGCCCGCCTCGGCCAGGGCTCCGGCGACGCGGAGCAGCCGGGCGCGCGCCTCGGCGCCCAGCGGCGCGAGCGACGGGATCGCGGCGATCCCGAGGACGGCCGCCGGATCCATGATCTCCACGACCGTGCCGTCGGCCACGGCCCGAACGACCACGTTGCAGGGCAGGAGCGCCCCGATGGCCGGGTCGGCCTCCATCGCCGCGTGGGCGAGCTGGGGGTTGCAGGCGCCGAGGATGAGATAGGGCGGCCCGTCGACGCCGAGGCGGGCCTTGAGCGTCGCGGCCACGTCGATCTCGCTGAGGACGCCGAACCCCTCCTCGCGGAGGGCCGCGATCGCGCGCTCCCGCGCCTCTGGAACGGGGACCGGCAGGGTGACGGCGAAGGTGTAGGCCTTCTCGACGACGGGCATCAGGCTTCCTCGGGGGGCGAAACGTGGGCGACGCGATGATGCCACTGGTTGCGTGTTTGCGCAAATGAGAAAGTTCACGCAGCGGCCGGCGCACGTGCCGGTCGGCCCGTGCCCGTCAGCGCGCCGGTCGGGCAGGATGCGCCCATGAGCGGCCCGTCGAGGCGCAACGCCGCCACCGGCACTGCGCCCGCGTGGATCCCGGTGGCCCTGGTCGTCGCGTCCGCGTTCGTGCCGGTCCTCCGCCTGCCCGTCCTGCTGGCCGTCGCCGCGGTGGCCGGCGTCGCGCTCCTGCGGCGACCCCAGACCCGGCCGGCGGGCGCATGGATCGCCTGGATCTCCGTCCTTCCCGTCGCCGTGGCGTTCGCGGTCGGCCTCGTGCCGGACCCTGCGGTCGCCGACCCCGGAGGCTGCGACGACATCCTCGCTGCCCCGGTGGTGCGGCGAGTGATCCACGCCGCCCTCGTCCTTGGGACGGTCGCCGTCCTCGCCGTCCGGATGGGCGACCGCCGCTCGCTCGGGATCGTGCTACCGCCCGACCACCGCGTCATCCTCCTCGCGACGGCAACCCCGGTGCTGGTGCCGATCTTCTTCGTCGCGGGCCCTCTCCTCGCGGGACCGTTCTTCGGCGAGGTGCAGCTTGGACTGCCGTCGCCGGCGGCGCTCCTCCCGGCGGCCATCCTCGCCGTGGCGAACGCGGCGCTGGAGGAGACCGCCTATCGAGGGGCCGTCCAGCGCTGGGGAGCCGGCGCCCTCGGCCGGAGCGGGGCGATCGTCGCCCAGGCGCTGATGTTCGGTTCCGCCCACCAGGGTTCGGACGTCCTCGCCGGCGGACCGCTCCTGTGGGTGGGGATCGTGATGGGCGGCCTCGTCGCCGGCTTCGTCGCCGACCGGACGCGGTCGCTTCTCCTGCCGTTCGCGGTCCACGTCGCCCTCGACGTTCCCGTCGCCCTGGCGCTCACCTGCCGGCTTGCCTGAGCGCCCGGCCGGGCCGGACGTCCCGTCACCGTGGGCCGGTTCTCCCCTACCGGGGCACTGTCGCACCTGCCACGATCCACCCGAGGTGGACCGGCGTCGGGTTCCGGGGCGCCCTGCGCCGTGTCAGTTCGCTCGAGGGAGACGCCATGAAGGTCGGGGACGTGATGACCCGCAACGTCGCAACGGTGCGCCCCGAGACGCCGCTGAAGGACGCCGCCGCGCTGATGGTCGACCGGGGGATCAGCGGCGTTCCCGTCGTCGGCGCCGACGAGGCGGTCCTCGGTGTCGTCTCCGAGGCGGATTTCGTCATCAAGGAGCGCGGCGTCGTGGGCGGCCGCAAGCGGCTGCTGGCCCGGATCTTCGGCGAGTCCCGCCACGCGCGGGCGGAGCTTGCGAAGATCGAGGCGACGACGGCCGGCGAGGCGATGACGAGCCCGGCGCTCACCGTGGAGGCGGCCGACACGTTGCAGCGGGCCGCCGAGCTGATGGCGAGCCGCCGGGTCAACCGGCTCCCGGTCGTCGAGGGTGGGCGACTGGTCGGGATCGTGACGCGGGCCGACGTCGTCCGGGCGTACGTCCGGCCGGACGCCGAGCTGGAGCGGCTCGTCCGCGAGGAGGTCCTGGCCAAGACCGCCTTCTCGCTGGAGCCGGACTCGTTCGAGGTCGCCGTCCAGGGTGGGCTTGTCCGCCTCGCCGGACGGGTCGACCGGCGCTCGCTCGCCGAGACGATCGTCGAGGTGACCCATGGGCTCGGGGGCATCGTCGGCGTCGAATCGCACCTGACCTGGGAGACGGACGACGTCGACCGGCCGGCGGGCCCCGGCGAGCCCGACGTCCTCATGACCCTGCGGCCTCACTGAACGCCCCGAAACGACGGGGCGGATCGCCGGGGGCCGGGGCGCGACCGGGGCGCGGCCGGCGGACGTGCGGTGCCGGCGGACGTGCGGTGCCCGGGTCATATGGGGTGGCCGCCCAGCTCATGCACGGAAACGCGCTCGACCACGCTCCGCTCGATGCGCAGAATCCGGCGCAAACGCTCGGCCGAGCCTCAAGCCCAGCGTGGTCGCAGGGAACACCGTGCATGAACCGGGGTTGGGCGCCGCGCAGTGGCCGGCCCCCCCCGCGATGCGGGTGCCAGCGATACCGGACGCCTACGGGGCGGGCGTCGCCGCCGGGACGGGGGTCGCCCCAGGTGTCGGCGCCGGCTCCGACGGCGTCGCATCGGGCGGCAGCGTCGGCTCGCCTCCGGGGGTCGGCCCGGGCGTCGCCGGCGTCGGCTCCAGTGTCGGCGTCGGTGTCGGCCCGGCGGTCGGCTGCGGTGTCGGCTTCGGCGTCGCCGCAGGGGCGCAGCCCGAGACACCGCTCCCCGTGGAGCGACTCGCGGCGGCCTTCGGGACCAGGAGATCCTCCGGCGGAACCGTCCCGGGCGGCGGGAAGAGGCGGTCGGCCCGGGCCCGGATCGCCGCGAAGTCGCCGTTCAGGATGTAGCCGCGAGCGTCGAAGCCGGACCAGATCACGCCTCGGCCGGTGACGATGGCGCGGTACGTCCTGGAGCGGTCCACCTTCCGCGCGTACTCCACGAGCGTCGCCACCAGGCTCCGCGGGATGTTCGTCTCCACGGCCTGGCTCATCGCCCGCAGGAAGCCCACCGGATCGCCGAGGAAGCCGCCGCCGACGGCGCGATCGCGGATCCCCGAGAGGACCTCCTGCTGGCGCGCCTGGCGGGTGAAGTCGGATTCGCCGGCCGCCTTGCGCACGCGGGCGTACGCGAGCGCCTGGTTGCCGGTGAGCCTGTGGCGACCGGCCGTGATCGAGAACCCCCGGGTGAAGCCGTACTCGTCGTAGCTCGGGTCGCAGAACGCGCGGGCGACGTTGACGTCGATGCCACCCAGGGTGTCGACGACGGCCACGAAGCCACCGAGGTTCACCTGCGCGTAGTAGTCGATCTGGAGGCCGGTCATCTGCCCGAACGCCGCCATGAGGACGTCGTGGCCTTCGCCGTTCGAGCCCGGGAAGGCGGCCGGGTTCCGGCGCGCGAAGGACAGGAGCGAGTTGATCTTGCCCGAGAAGACGCCACCCCCGGGGAGCGGCACGTCCACGAGATCGCGGGGGAACGAGAGGAGCGACACGGTCCCGGCGACCGGGTCCATCGAAGCCACGATCATCGTGTCGGTCAGGAATGTCCGCCGCCCGACGCCGGCGTCGACGCCGAGGAGGAGGACGTTGATCCGGGGAATCGTGGGGGTCGGGGACGGGGACGCGGCCGGGTCCGGCGACGCCGTTGCGCCCGGGGCGGCGCCGGGGGGCGGGGACGAGCCCGGCCCGACGGCCGGCCGCCAGGCGCCCGAGGAGGCGGCCCCTTCGACGAACACGACGTTTGCGCTCTCGCGAGCGGCCTGGGTCACGTAGCCGGCGTACAGCTGCGGCGCAGCCACCAGGACGACGAGGGCGACCACCGCGAGGGAGTCCCGGACGCGGAGCCGGGGCAGCCGCGGGTCGGCGAGGGACGAGCCGAGCGCAAGGAGTCGCCAGCCGAGGAGGGCCACCTGGAGAACGAGCAGGAGCACGAGGACGCGATCGTCGAGGAGGAACCCGAGCAGCTCGTCGGCGGTGGTGGCCACAAGGAGGCCAGCCCCCATTCCGACGAGGAGGACGAGCGGGAGGCCGAAGACCGCGGCGAGCCGCGTGCGACCCGCGGCGAGGTGGCCGAGGCCGGGCACGAGGGTGGTCAGCAGCGCCGGGAGATACCGGCCACGGGCGAGGCCCGGGCGGTCGTCCGAACGTGGCATCGACGAGGGGGCGTCACTCACGGCGCCGAAGCGTAGCAGATGCCCTCCGGGCGGCCCACGGGCGCGCCCGGATGCCTCGGAGCCGGGTGCACGCCGCGGGCCACGTGCTGCCGCGCCGGCCACCGGCCAATCGGCAGCGTGGCGGCATCGGGCGGGCCCAGCGGGCGGGCAACGCCG
>CAZVPS010000149.1:0-5540 GCA_964629105.1 uncultured Anaerolineaceae bacterium | reverse complement strand
GGCGACCCAGCGCTCCCCCACCCGGCGCTGCAGCAGCACGGGCTCGCTGTCGGGGGCGTTGCACGCCCAGCAGCGCTGGCCCGCCGCGCGCCGGTACGCCTCGGCCGTCTGCGCGTCGGGTGCGCGGGACGCCCTGCCCTCGGGCGGGACAGGACGAGCGCCCGGCGGGGCCGTCACGCGCATCTCCGGATCCATCCTGAGAGGACCTCGCGCATCCCGGACTGGCGCGCCTCTGTCGGATCGTTGGAGCGCGCGGCCGGGTCCGATCACTACCGGCCAGTGTGGCGCGCCGCAGGTGCGCTGGGGAAGGGCCACTCGGCCGGATCAAGCGATGGTGTCCCCTGGCGGAGCTGGCCTAGTATTCGGTTCGTGGATCCCTTCACGGTCCCGACGAGGTACTGGCACCGTCTCCACGACGGACGGGTGCAGTGCGATCTCTGCCCGCGCGAGTGCCGGCTGCACGAGGGCCAGCGCGGCCTGTGTTTCGTGCGCGCCCGCCGCGACGACGCGATCGTCCTGACGAGCTACGGTCGCTCGTCGGGGTTCTGCGTCGATCCGATCGAGAAGAAGCCCCTGCACCACTTCCTGCCAGGGTCCGCGGTGCTGTCATTCGGCACGGCCGGCTGCAACCTGGCCTGCCGCTTCTGCCAGAACTGGGACATCTCGAAGTCGCGCGAGCTCGACACGCTCGCCGACGCCGCCTCTCCCGAGGCGATCGCCCGGGCCGCCCAGCGGCTCGGCTGCGCCTCGGTCGCCTTCACCTACAACGACCCCGTCATCTTCGCCGAGTACGCCATGGATGTGGCCGACGCCTGCCACGCGCTCGGGATCAAGGCCGTGGCGGTGACCGCGGGCTACATGAACCCGGCGCCGCGGGCCGACTTCTACCGCCACATCGACGCCGCGAACGTCGATCTCAAGGGCTTCACGGAGGCCTTCTACGCCGATCTCTGCGCCGCGCATCTCGCGCCCGTGCTCGACACGCTGCGCTTCCTCGTGCACGAGACCGGCGTCTGGGTCGAGATCACGACCCTCTTGATCCCCGGGCGCAACGACTCCGACGAGGAGCTCGACCGGCTGACGCGCTGGGTCGTGGAGGAGCTCGGGCCGCACGTGCCCCTGCACTTCACCGCCTTCCATCCCGACTACAAGTTGCGCGACGTGCCGCCCACGCCGCCGCCCACGCTGACCCGTGCGCGCGAGATCGCCCTGGCCAACGGGGTCCGCTACGCGTACACCGGCAACGTGCACGACCGGAGCGGGCAGTCGACCACGTGCCACGCCTGCGGCGCGCTCCTCATCGAGCGCGACTGGTACGAGATCGGCACGTACCGGGTGACCGACGACGGCCACTGCGGCGCGTGCGGTGAGCCGATCCCCGGCGTCTTCGCCGGCCCCGCCGGCCACTGGGGCTCGCGCCGCCTCCCGGTACGGATCGCCGCCCTCGCCACCGAACGGAGCCATCCCGCTCCAGCCTGAATGCCCGCAGACGGTGTCGTTGGGGACCCTGGCGGGGTGTCGCTCCCGGCGGCCGGCCTGACCGACCGCGAACGCGACGACGATCGCCGCGACCGGTTCGCAGACCGGAGCGCACATCCCGGCTCCACTCCAGCGCGTATGACAAGTGCCTCTGGACGCGAGATCTGCGCGAGCGTAGACCTATGCCGTGAACGGGTGCACCCACGGCCGAGAGGCCAGCAGAGCTGGGCGCGAACCCGAATCTGTCAACGAGATGGCCACGCTGCGCGAGACCAGGACACACAGGCATTGGGTCGGGTGGCGAAGCGCTCCAGACCGACCGCCGGAACCGAGGAGGGCGTGATGGCCAAGGAGAAGGCCAACAAGAAGGCCAACAAGAAGGCCAAGAAAGACAAGAAGCCGAAGAAGACGCAGTCGTCGAAGGGCGCCGCGGCCATAGAAGAAGTGGTCGCTCAGCCCCCGAGCTCGCGAGGCAAGAAGACCTAGCGCGTCCGGCGGATCCTGCCGGATCTCATCCCGGCCGGGGGCTCCCTGACGCCAGGCACGCACAGGAGTGGCCTCGGGCAAATCGTCCCTGATTCGTCATGCCGGAGGCGCACAGGGAAGACATGACAGATGTCTGCGTCGAAGCGATTGAGGCTGTGAGATCGGCGACCGTCACGACCCGGTCGCGCCCCGCGGACTCTACGACTCCGTCGTTCCCGAGCGCGAGGACATCGCTGAATCTGGGCACTGTCGGACCAGTGAACCGCTCGCAGTCGGGGTTGTCGCGCACGCCCCAGGACGGGTCGTCAAAGCCCCGCTGGACATCGACCATGATCAGGTGCGCCATGTCGGCCCAAACCCGACGGAAGCTCTCCCGGCGATCCGGGGTCGCGCTGCACACGACGACACGGCCGCTTGACGGCTCCGACGTGGTCGTCCGAGACGGGATGCGACTCACCGGGCCGGCGCGGACGATCGTCGACGTCGCCGAGACCGGAGGCGCCCCGGAACAGGTCGTCCGCGCCGCCCAGCGGGCCGCCGACCGCGGAATGACCACGCCAGGTCGCCTCCGGGAGGCGGCCCACGGTCGAGGCCGCAGGGTGGAGCAGCTCGTCGAGATCGCTCTCGCCGGGACAAGCAGGTGCGGTACGCCTCGGCGGCAGCCTTCCGCCGAGGTCCAGATCGCCGAGAAAGTCCATGCCTACACCCGCGGCTACGGCCAGTCGGGTATTGCGAGCACGCGGGTCAAGGATCTCGTCGACCTCGCGCTGATCGCGTCAGCCTGTCATCTATGAAGGAGCGGGCCGGTGTCAAGGGGGTGGTCTGGGCGGCATCGGTTGGTGGCGTCTCCAGCTCGGTCGGTCACGAGGGTCGGCCGCGGCACCAGGTGCGTGATCGGGTTCCGTCCGGTCAGTCATCTATTCGAGGGTGGTCCTCATGGTGGACATGCGGCCGGAGGGGCGGCTTAATCAGACAAGCGGCCGTCGGGTGAGGCCCATGACACGGTGGAGAGACCCGATTTCGCACGCAGGTCGGCGAGATGACGTTTCGCAGTGCTCGGCCGAATGCCCACGAGCTGGGCGGCGTCCGAGACGGATCCACTCGTGGTAACGAAGGCAGCGAGGACGTCCTTCTGGCGCGGAGTCGCTGATCGCGAGAGTGCGCCGCGCAGGTACCCGTCCCTCATGCCAGATGCCGGCTGGCCGCGGCGATCCACTCATCGCGGCCCTCGATGGGCATGCGATAGGCCGCTAGCGCGGACCCGACACCTGTCGGGCGCGCCACCCCCCGCTCGCCGGAGATGATCCACATTCTGGCGTGCTGAGCCGTGTCTGGTTGCTACTGGTGATGCCCCTGTGGTAGGATGCTGGGTATGAAGGTGAGTGTCAGCCTCCAGGGTCAGGACGTCCAGTTCCTGGACGAATACGCGAAGAAGCAGGGCCTTGAGTCCCGCTCCGCCGCACTGCAGAAGGCAGTACGCCTGCTCCGCTCCGCGGAGCTGAGCGCTGCCTACGAAAGCGCCTGGGAACAGTGGGCCGCCGATGGCGATGCCCAGCTGTGGGAATCGACCCTCCCGGACGGGATCCCCTCGTGATGCGGCGAGGCGACATTCTCGAAATCGACCTCGATCCCGTGCGCGGCTCGGAGGCGAACAAGCGCCGGCCGGCGGTGATTGTCAGCAACGACGCTGCAAACCTCGCCGCAGAGCGGCTTGGCCGCGGAGTGATCACCATCGTCCCGGTGACCTCGAGCATCGAGCGCCTCTACCCGTTCCAGGTCCTGCTCCCGGCAGTCGACACCGGGCTCGCGCGAGACTCGAAGGCGCAGGCGGAGCAGGTCCGGTCAGTGGCTGTCGAGCGGGTGGGCGTCAGGCTGGGCGTGATTCCACGCGCGATCATGCTTCAGATCGACGAGGCTCTACGCATTCACCTGGCCCTCTAGCTCGCGCCAGGACCCGGCACCAGCACGCCCCGCAGGAGGTCCGCCCCGTCCTCGTCGGCCAGGCGGTAGGCCCAGCCGGGGCCGTTCGGCCACGCCGTGGAGAGGAGCGCGGCCCCGGGCTCCGCCGGACGCAGGCACTCCAGGCGGTACGTACGGGGGAGGGTGGCGGTCGCGGCGTCCCCGTCGGCCCCCGTGGCCGCCACCGCCTCGTCGAGCCAGTCGACGTAGACGCTGTTGTTGGCGTGGTTCATGGGGTCGAGCTCGCGGAGGCGCGGCGAGAACCGGAGGGCCGTCGCGTCGGGCGGGCTGGCGGGCAGGTCCACGCGGATGGGGGTGAACGGCCCCGGCCCGTCGATCGGCGCGTGCTCGAAAGCGGCCGGGATGCGGACCGGGGCGCGGCCGTTGGTCATCGCCCAGTCGATCAGGACCACGGCGCGCAGCTCGCCGGCCGGCCCCGCCACCTCGGTCTCCCGGCGGGCCATCACCTTGCGGTACCCGGTGAGCCGCGTCGTGACGGCGACCGTCTCGCCGTCGGCGATCGGCGCCAGCAGCCGCGCCTCCACCGCCCGGACGAGCCAGGCGACGTCCTTCTCGCGGTACCAGTCGCGCGGGAAGCCGAGCGCCTCGGAGTGGCGCCAGGCGACGTCCTGGACATAGCCCATGAGGGCCGAACCGCGCAGCAGGCCGCGCGGCGTCGCCTCGTCGAAGCGGACCCGGTATTCCGCCGTGTGGCGCATCGGCAGCGCCGGGTCGACCGGGCTCATCGCGGCTTCCGCCCGGCGAGCGCGTCGAGCGACTCCATCGTCACGACGACCAGCCCCTGGCGGGGCGCCGTCTGCCCGGCGAGGCGGACGGCGCAGCTGGTCCGCACGTCGTACACGACCAGGCCGACGCGGAGCGCGGCCTCCTCGTCCGCCGCGTGGCGTCGGGCGTCGTCCAGCTGGTTCAGGACGTCCGCGTTGATGCCCCGGGCTCCCCATTTGCAGTCCCAGGCCTCGGCCCGCCCCGGGATCTCGACGGTCAGGTCGTAGGGGTGGATCTCGGCGGCGACGCCATCGAAGAGGATGCGCCGTTCCCGGCGAACTGCGGGTGCCGCAGCAGGCCCCAGCCGCCGCGCGACGAGAAGCTGGGTCAGCTCCTCCACGAACGCCCCGCGGTACTGGGAGCGGGCCTGCTCGCCGCGCCCCGCCACCTCCAGGCTGGCGGCCAGGAGCGCCTCGGCTTGCTCGCGGTCGGGCGCGTCCGGGCCGAGGACCGTCGGGAAGATCGCCCGCCAGGTCTCGGGATCGACGGACTCGCCGTTCATCACCGCACGGGCCATGAGCCGCTGCGGGTAGGTCCCGTCCGCTGCGAGCAGCGCGAGTCGCCCGACAAGCGGGTCGGCCTGAATTCCCGCGTAGACGACGGTCCGGGCGTCCTTCGCGGCGTCCTGGAAGCGCATCGCCGTCAGCTCGCGGCGGGGGCTGCGCCGGGAGCGCCGCTCGGGCCGGCGCCGGAGGTCCCGGCGCCGGGAGTGCCGGCGGGCGCGCCCAGGGCCAGCTCGACGACGGCCGGGAACGTCGAGAGCCAGTCGATGGCGCGGTGCGGGTCGACGATCCGGGCCGTCTCGGCGCAGGCGGCCGCGACGGCGGCGG
>CAZVPS010000148.1:0-5567 GCA_964629105.1 uncultured Anaerolineaceae bacterium | reverse complement strand
GCCCGGTCGGGGCCGGTCTGGGCACCGCCGAGGCCTCGGTCGGAGGGGGTGACGGGCTCGGTTCGGGCCGCGCCGAGCACGGCTGCGAGCCCGCGCACCTGCCCATGCGGCGATTCCCGCGCCGGCTCGCGCCCGCGGCGTTCAGAAGCGCGCGAACGCACGAATCATCGCCTCTGAGGCGGGCCGTCGGGGCCTGCGGGGGGGCCGTGAGGCGGGTCCCCGGGGCCTGTGAGGCGGGCCGTCGGCGGGTCGCCCGGTGCGGCGAGGCCCCCGGGGTCAGCGGTCAGCGATACAGCGCGGTGGCTGCCGCGACCAGATCGGCCACCTCGGCACGCAGCTCGGCGGGGGCCAGCACCTCCACGTCGGGGCCCCAGGAGAGGATCCAGCTCCGGATCTCGATCGTGCCGGAGACCGTCGCCCGCCACGTCAGCGCGCCGTCCGCCTCCCGCTGAACCACCTGGGTCGGGTGCCAGGTGGTCTCGGCGACGCGGGAGGCGACCGCCGGGGCGAAGCGGAGCCCCACCTCCACGGGCTCCTGGTCGGAGATGATCCCCCACGCCCGCTCCAGCGCCTCCTCGATCACGCCGTCGGGCGGGGCGTCGAAGACGTCGGAGGTGAGCGTCAGCCGGCGGATGCGCTCCAGCTTGAAGGTCCGGACGGCCGCGCGGGTCTCGTCCCACCCGATGAGGTAGAGCGCGTGGGTCTCCGTGGACGGCTCGATCAGGTAGGGCCGGACCCGGGCGGAGCGTGCGGCGCGGGTCGGGTCGTAGGTGCTGGTGTCGTAGGTCAGCTCCACGACGCGCCGCTCCGCCCAGGCCTGGGTGAGCGCATGGAGTCGCCGCGTGCCCTCCGGGTCGGGGAGACGGTGGGCCATGACGTCGAGGGTCCGGTGGACGTGGCGGCCCAGCACCTCCGGCAGCGCCTCGCCGAGCTTCTGGAAGGCCGACGCCAGCTCGGGATCGTAGGCGTCGGCGTACTTGGCCATCAGGCGTGCGGCGAGGAAGACGGCCATCGCCTCGCCCTGGGTCAGGCGGAAGGCCGGGAGGAGCGCGGCCTGGGCCAGCCCCCACCGGCCGCCCTCGGCCCAGATCGGGATCCCAAGCTCCTGGTCGAGCGCCTTCAGGTCGCGGTAGGCATTCCGGCGCGACATGCCGAGGAGCCGGGCCAGCTCGTCCGGGGAGACGCCGTCCGGGTGCGACGAGAGATACGTCGCGACCCGGTAGAACCGGGCCACCCGGTCGCGCTTGCGGCCGGCGAGCGTATCGCCCCCGGGCAGGTCCCAGCGATCCATGCTCCCTCCGTGGCTCAGTTCGTGGGTGGGGTGACGGTCACGGGGTCGCCCCGGTCGGTGGCCGTCAGGGCCACCGTGAGCTCGCCCCGGATGGCGCCCGGCGCGATCGCGAACCCCGGACCGCCCAGGCGTCCTTCGGCGCGCCCGAGCTGCCCGTCGGCGAAGACCCAGGCGTCGATCTCCCCCCGCCAGCCCGCGAGGTCGGTGGCGCCCACCAGCCATCGGACCTGGGGGAACGCGGCGCGGAAGACCGCCCCATCCACGGCGACGCGGCAGTGACGGGCCCGCGCGCCCTCGACGTAGACGAGGCCGATGTCTTCCGCTGCGATCCGCTGCAGCGGGTCCAGGGCCGTCCCCAGCACCGCGAGGTCGAGCGATTCACCCTGCGCCGTCGCGTTGGGGACCGGGACCCAGCGGGTGCCCGTCTGCCGGATCCACCCGCGACTCCCGACGATCGCGGCGCCGTGGAGGCCGACGTCGAGGGTCGTCGTCACCTCGGCCAGCCAGCGGAAGTCCCGCCCCGCGCGCTTGCCTCGGACCCGGGCGATCCCCAGCGAGCGACCGTCGACGGTCCCGGTGAGGTCGAGCGTCAGCTCCGCAGTCTCGCCCCCGGCGAGCGGCGCGTCGCAGAGCGGCGGAGTGAGGGTCGGGTCCGTTGGCCCGTAGCGGGAGGCGGCCGCGGGTCGGTCCTGGAGCGCGAGCTCGTTCGCGATCGTCGCGCCGGCCATGACGGTACCGCAGGCCACCGCCAATCCGGTCCCCAGGGCGACAGCCGCTCCCAGCCGGCCGGGACGCCCGCTCCCTGCGCCCAGGAGGCGGCGAGCGATCCCGAGGCCGGTGAAGAGCGAGGTTCCCAGGATGGCGAGGGCCCACGGGTAGGCCGCCTCCGGCGACGGCAGGAGCGTCTGGAGGCCGCGCTCCAGGAGCTGCCGGACCAGGCCCGCCAGCGTCGGAACGAGGACGATCGCCGTGGCAATGCCGAGCGCCGCGATCGTGCTGAAGGCAAGGCCGCCGCGCACGGCCGGGGGCCAGGCGACGGCGGCCCCGGCGACGGCCAGCGGTGCCAGCGCGGCCAGGCCCACCAGGAGGTCCGCCGGCCCGCCCGGCCGGTACCCCGCCAGGAGCAGGCCGGCCACGGTCGCCCACAGGGCGGCGAGACCCACGGCAAGGAGGCGGAGCTCGAGCAGGCGAACGCGCACGAGACCCAGTCTAGCGGCCGGGCCGACGCCCACCGGCGGGCCCGCACGTGGGGCGCGCGGTACACTCTCGCCGGTTCCCCGACACGAGGAGAGAGCACCCCATGCGAACCCCCTTCCGCTTCGCGGCCGCCCTCGCCCTGACCGGCGCGGTCCTGGCGGCCTGCTCGGGCGGCGCGACGCCCACGCCCGCCCCCACCGCGGCCCCGACGGCCGCGCCGACGGCCGCACCCACGGCCGCACCCACCGAGGCCCCGACGGCCACGCCGAACGCGTGCGCGCCGGAGAACCTCAAGACCCTCACGGCCGGCACGCTCACGATCGGCACCGACAACCCGGCCTACTCGCCGTACTGGCTCCCGAAGGAGGGCGGGAACACGCCGCCGTGGGACACGGAGTTCTCCGGCGATCCCACGTCCGGGGCGGGCTTCGAGAGCGCGGTCGCCTATGCGGTTGCCGACAAGCTCGGCTTCGCGAAGGAGAAGGTCGCCTGGGTCGCCGTCAAGTTCGACAACTCGTACGCCCCGGGGCCGAAGACGTTCGACTTCTACCTGGCCCAGGTGTCGTACAAGCCCGAGCGCGCGGCGCAGGCCGATCTCTCGGACGGCTACTACTGGCTCAACCAGTCGCTCGTGGCGGTCGGGGGCACGCCCATCGCCTCGGCCACGACGATCGCCGACCTCAAGGGCCACCAGTTCGGCGCCCAGGCGGGCACGACGAGCTATGACTTGATCATGAACGTCATCAAGCCGGACAAGGAGCCGCGCGTCTACGACAGCAACGACGCTGCCATCCAGGCGCTGACGAACAAGCAGATCGACGGCCTCGTCGTCGACCTGCCCACGGCTTTCTACATCACCGCCGCCCAGATGGACAACGGCGTGATCGTGGGCCAGTTCGAGCCGACCGGCACCGAGCAGGAGCATTTCAGCCTCGTCCTGGCCAAGGGCAGCCCGATCACCGCCTGCGTCAACGCGGCGCTCGCCGCGATGAAGGATGACGGGACCCTTGCCCGGATCACCCAGGAGTGGATGGCCGACAAGGCGAATGCCCCGGTGGTCAAGCCCTAGCCCGCGCCACGGCCCGATCGCCGCATGTCGGCGTCCCCGGGTCGCCCGGGAGGCCCGCTCGATTCCGGAGATCTCGTCCATCTCCGCGGGCCGGGCGGGCCTCGCCTCGTCGGCGAGCGTTCGGCGCTCCGCTCGACGCTCGTCGCGCTGATCAGCACCGTCGTCTTCTTCGGGGTCGTCGGCTGGGTCGCCGTCAACTCGCCCGGCTGGCCGGCGGTCCAGCAGTCGTTCTTCAACGGGGAGATCTTCGCGTCCTCGTTTCCGTCGATCGTCCGGGCGTTCTGGGCGAACGTCCAGATCTTCCTCATCGCCGAGGTGCTGATCCTCGTCCTGGGCCTCGTCGTCGCCGTGCTCCGGAGCCTGCCCGGGGCCGTCTTCTTCCCGGTCCGGCTCCTCACGACGGCCTACGTCGACGTGTTCCGGGCCCTGCCCGGCGTCCTCGTGATCTACATCCTCGGTTTCGGGATCCCGGCCCTCGGCCTGCCCGGGATCCCGGTCGATCCGTTCTTCTACGCCGTCGTCGCCCTCACCCTCGTCTACTCGGCGTACGTCTCCGAGGTCTATCGCGCGGGCATCGAGTCGGTCCACCCGAGCCAGGAGGCGGCCGCCCGGTCGCTCGGCCTCAGCCGCTTCGGGGCCCTCCGTCACGTGATCCTGCCGCAGGCGGTCCGGCGCGTGATCCCGCCCCTCCTGAACGATTTCATCGGGCTCCAGAAGGACACGGTCCTGGTCTCGTACATCGGCGTCGTCGAGATCTTCCGGCAGTCGTACATCCAGCAGGCCGGGAACTTCAACTTCACGCCCTACCTGGTCACCGCCCTCGTCTTCGTCGTGATGACGATCCCGCTCGCCCGGCTGACTGACTGGCTGATGGCCCGGGACAAGCGCCGACAGGCGGCAGGAGGGGTCCGGTGAGCGCGCCGCGGGCGGGCATCGGCGCTGCCCTCGTCATCGAGGGGCTCCACAAGTCCTTCGGGAAGCTGGAGGTGCTGCGCGGCATCGACCTGGCCGTGGCCGAGCACGAGGTCATCTGCCTCATCGGCGCCTCCGGGAGCGGCAAGTCGACGCTCCTGCGCTGCATCAACCTCCTGGAGCCGATCGACGCCGGCCGGATCGTGGTCGAAGGCGAGGAGATCACCGCGCCGAAGGTCGACGTCAACCGGATCCGCCGCCGGATCGGGATCGTCTTCCAGGCCTTCAACCTGTTCCCCCACATGAGCGTTCTCGACAACGTGACCCTGGGCCCGCGCAAGGCGCTGCGGATGCGGCCGGCCGCGGCCGAGGAGCGGGGGCGGGCGCTGCTCGCGCGCTTCGGCCTCGAGGAGAAGGCCCTCGACTTCCCCGACCGGCTCTCCGGCGGGCAGCAGCAGCGCGCCGCGATCGTGCGGGCCCTCGCGATGGAGCCCGACCTGCTCCTCCTCGACGAGGTGACCAGCGCCCTGGACCCGGAGCTCGTGGCCGAGGTGCTCAACGTGATCCGCGAGCTGGCGGCCGGCGGCATGACGATGCTCATCGCCACGCACGAGATGGGCTTCGCCCGCGACATCGCCGACCGGGTCTGCTTCCTCGACGCCGGGCGCATCCTGGAGGAGGGGCCGCCCGACCGGATCTTCGGGGCGCCCCGCGAGGAGCGGACCCAGCAGTTCCTGCGCCGGATCGTGGAGGCCGGGCGCCTCTAGCCGCCGCCCCCCACGCCCAGCACCTCGCCCAACGGCACGACCCGCAGCCCGGCCGCCGCGAGGCCGTCCAGGATCCCCGGCAGCGCGTCGAGCGTGCGGGCGCCTCCCAGCTGGAGGCGGATGATCGAGCCGCCGCTCGCCCGCGACACGACGCGGGCCACGATGTCCGTCGCGATTGGCCCCCCGTCGCCGGGCGCCGTGCCGTCGTCCGGGTCGACGTCCCAGCTCACCGCCCACCTCCAGCCGGCCGTGCCCGCAGCCAGGAGCGCGTCGGCGCCGGGGTCGCCCCCGGCGGGCCGGAGCCACGGCGCGGTCGACCGGCCCAGCGCCG
>CAZVPS010000147.1:0-5580 GCA_964629105.1 uncultured Anaerolineaceae bacterium | reverse complement strand
ACATCGCCGTGTGCATCGCCACCACGGCGCCCTGGATCGGAGGCAGCTGACCCTCGAGGAGCATCCCCTCGAGGCTCACGCGAGCCACGCCCTCCGGCCCGAGCCCCCGGAGCGACAGGGCGGACGTGAAGTACATCTCGTCCGCGCCAGGGACTCGCAGGCTGATGTTGCCGTGCCCGTTCGCCGAGATGGCCCCGCCCGCTACCACCCTGGCCGCGGCACCCAGCACCTGGTCGACGAGGTCCTTGTCCACGTTCGTGCCTCCCTTCGGGTCGCCCCGGACCGCCGGGGTCAACCGCGCACCAGCCCCACCACGAGGCGCGAGATCCCGGGCGTCGCTCCCCGCCCCCGCAGGTGCCCCGCGCCGCCCGGATGAAGCCCCATCCTATCCGGACTCGCGACAACCGGGACGATTGCGAGCACGCGGGAGGCGGCGCCGCGGCGAGTCGGGGAGAGGGCCCGGATCTGGCCCGCCGGCGCGGGGGGCTCGGCTGCATGGTGTCATCCCTTGACATCAACCGTACACAACTGTACGGTTCTGAGACACGGATGACACCATGAGCTGCGCCGACGTTCCGACCTGGTACCTCCGCCACCACATCGCCGTGCTCGACCTGCGTTCCGCGACCTGGCACCGGGCTCGCCCGGGCCTGCTCCCCGCCGGGTATGAGCCGGACGTGTGCATGCGCCGCCTGGTGGCCGCCGGCCGACTGCGACGCCTCAAGCGGGGCGCCTATCTCGTCGTGGATCCGGTCCGTGAGACGCCGCCGATCGCGGTGGCGAGCGGACTGCTCGAGGAAACCCCTCACTACGTCACCACCGATGCGGCGCTCGTCTTTCATGGGCTCATCGACCAGCCAGTCTCGACGATCACCGTGGCGGTGGGCCGCCGCGGTCGCCCAGTGGACGTCGGCGGCTCCGTCGTCCGGCCGGTGGCCCTCGCGGACCGGTGGCTGCAGGGCGCCGATGCCTACGCAACGACGGTCGACGGCTTCCCCGTCCGTGTTGCCAGCCGCGAGCAGGCGGTCGTCGATGCGCTCGCCGAGCCCGCCTGGATGAGCCATGGCTCGTTGCTGCCCGAGGTGGTCGCGGCGCTCTCCGACGACGAACTGGAGCGCACGGCCGACCGGGCTGTCGCGCGCAGCACGGCAGCCGGCCAGCGCCTCGGCTACCTCGTCGAGGACACCGGCCGAGACTTGCCGGGGGCGCTGGCATCGCTGCGGCCGGTCCGGGCCGTCCGCCTCCGGCCCGGCAAGCCCTCACGGGGGCCGTACTCGACGCGCTGGCGCGTGTATGGCTGAGCCGCGCACCCGGCGTGCGATCGCCGACGACTACCAGGCCGCCCGGCTCGCCGGCGACGTGACCGCCATGCGCCCGCTCCAGGCCGCGGCGCCCCTGCGCGCCTCGGCCAACTCTCCCGGGCCCTCTCTGCCAATATCGCGCGAGACGCCCCGCGACCCCTGATCCCTCATCCCGCCCTCGAGGCGCACAATTGCGACTGAGCGTTGTCGCAAGCCATCTCTCGCTCGCCGGCCGCTTCGGACCGGGCCGCTCAAGGAGCATGGACGTCGATGAACCAAAACGGGTCGCAGGCAGTCTGGCTGATCGGGGCCGTCGTCCTGCTGTTCATCTTCATCGTGGCCGGCGTGATCGGCATGAACGGCGGGGACAACGGCGGCGGCAACGGCGGGGGCACGGCCACGCCATCGGCGCAGGCGCCCGACAATGCCGTCCGCATCTCGATCGCGAGCTCGAACACCAAGGAGAAGTGGCTCCACGCGGCAGTCGACGCCTTCAACGCGGCGGCACCGACCAACTCGGCCTTCCAGGTCGATGGTCGCCCGGTCTTCGTCGACATCCTCCAGGAAACGATCGACGGCAAGCAGGTCGACTATCGCTCCGGCACGATGGTGTCGGACACCCTGGCGGCCAGGATCAAGCCGACCGTCATCTCGCCCGGCGAGGAGTCGTGGATCGCGAAGTTCGTTCGTGAATACGGCGCGGCCAACAACGGCGCCAACCCGATCAAGGCGTCGAACAACCCGCTCGTCGTGCGCACGCCACTCGTCATCGCGATGTGGGAATCGCGGGCCAGGGCACTCGGTTGCTGGCCCACGCCGGGCCCCGCCTGCACCTGGAAGGCACAGCGCGCGCTGGCCACGAACCCGGATGGCTGGGGTGCCTACCAGCACCCCGAGTGGCGCAAGTTCCGCTTCGGCTACGGCTATTTCGGCGAGTCGAACTCCGGCACCCTCGCAGTCCTCGCGATGTGCCTCACCGGGTTGGACAAGACCGGCGGCCTCACGGTCGCGGATGTCGAGCCGACCAACGGCTGCGGCCAGTTCATCGCCGACATCGAGAAGGCCAAGGTCCATTCGGGCAAGTCCGATACCTGGCTGATCGCCAAGATGACGACCGGCGGCCCCGAGTATCTCGACGGGGTCGTGACCTACGAATCCAACGTCATCGCCACGAACCTGAAATCTGCCGCGGACCTGCGCGAGCCACTCGTCTCGGTCTACCCGCAGGACGGCACGATCGTGGTCGGCCACCCCTTCGCCATCCTCGACGGCGTTCCCTGGGTCAGCCCCGAGCAGGCCAGGGGGGCCGCGCTGTTGCGCGACTACCTGCTCTCGGCCGAGCAGCAGGGCCGGCTCGCCGAATATGGCCTGCGCCCGGCCGACCTCGCCGCCAAGCCGGGCCCGCCCATCGACCTCGCGCACGGCGCGAACCCCGACGCCAACCTCGTGGAGCTGTCGGTGCCCGAGACGCTCGTGATCGACCGGGTCGGCGAGGTCTGGCACCAGGTGCGCAAGCACGCCGCCATCGTCATCGTCTTCGACAAGTCGGGTTCCATGGCCGGCTCGAAGATCACTTCGTCCATCAAGGGCGCCCAGGCATTCGTCAACAAGATGGAGTCGGCCGACTACCTGCGCTGGCTCCCCTTCGATGACCGGATCTTCGAAGGGGCGGCCGGCAAGAAATCGGAGATCGGCGAGAGGCTGCTGGGCGAGATCGGCTCGACGTCGGCCGACGGCGGCACGGCGCTCTACGATGCCGTCAAGCAGGCATTCGAGGAGCTCACGGCGATGCGCGCCACCAACGGCGACACGATGCGCTACGGCATCGTGGTCCTTTCCGACGGGGCCGACACTGCCAGCGAGACGAGTCTCTCACAGCTGGAAACACAGCTTGCTCCGGCCGAGAGCGACCCGTTCGGCATCCAGATCCACACGATCGCCATCGGCGACGATGCCGACCAGGGCGTGCTCCAGAAGATCGCTGCCGCCTCGAACGGGCGCTTCTGGGCCCCGAAGAACGACCAGGACGTGGTGACCGTCTACAAGGACATCGCCGCCCACTACTAGACCGCACCGCCGCCCACGCGCGCGGGCGCTCGCGGTGTCCGCACGAACCTCTCTGACATCATTGACAGCATCAGTGGACCATCGATCATGATCCGGTCCATGTCACGCCGCGCAGATCAAGAGAGATCAGTGCCCAGAGGCCTCTCACCATCGTCCTCGGCGAACCTGCCGCGGTGCATCCTCTGCGACGCCGTGGAACTCGGTCATGTCTGCCCCTATGCCACCAGCGGGTCCGTGCCGCCGCTGGTCGCGGCGGCGGCGGCCTGGAGCGAGCGCTTCGCCATGTTCGGGGTCGTGGCCTTTGCCGGTGTGCTGATCAGCCTGGTCGTCGCAGCGCCGCTGGTGGGCTACCTCGCCCCATTTGCCGTCCTGTGCGTGGCGGCGGCCGCCGCGTTCTGGGCGATCCCATCGCTCTACGCGCGCAGCGCGCACTCGTCGCTGCCGGTGGCCGCAGCCGAGACAGATCCGCGCCTGGCCCTGCGCGCCGCCCTCCTGCGCGCCAGGGGCCGCGTTTCGCCCGAGCTGGCCGAACGCCTGCGCCGGATGCGAGCCACGATCAATGCCGCGCTCGACCACGCCGACAAGAGCTCGACCGGCGATCTTGACACCCATATCCTGCGCGAGTCGGCGCTCCACTACGTGCCCGAGGCCATCGACTACTACCTCAACGTGCCGGCCAACGCACCGCGCACCCTGGAGGGTCGAACCCCCGAGGAGGAGCTCGACTACCAGCTGGGACTCATCGAGGAACGCGTCCAGAAGGTGCTCGACGGCAAGGCGAGGGAGCTCGTGGACGACTTCGAGTCGCACGGGCGTTTCCTGCGCGAACGACTGTCCTCGGGCGCGGGCTCGCTCGACATCTCGAAGGACGCCGAGATCGAGAAGGAGCGAGAGCGCGCACGATAGCCACCCTGGGTCGTTCTCCTCACCGCTCGCAGCCCTGTCGGAATCGGACCACGCGGGAGCGCCTTGATGACTGACTCGTCCCTCAACCTGGGGGCACCGATCACCCCGGCCACCACGACCGCCCAGACGACCGAGCTTGCCCCACCGCCGGCGGTCACCGCCGTGTCGGCGGAGCAGGCCAACGAGATGGTCAAGCTCGACGCGGCCACGATCCTGCGGCTCGACGGCATGGTGGAGGCCTACCTGTCGGCGGTCACATCGCTCGACGTCCACGGGGGCGAGTTCGCCGCCAAGGTCAAGGACATCCAGAAGCTCGGCGATGAGGACATCAAGGCCTCGGCAGGCGTGTCCAACCGCCTGCTGGACAAGCCAATGGCCGCCATGACCGACGGCGGGCTGGCCCAGGCCTCGGTCGTCTCGCGTTCGCTGCTCGACCTGCGTCGAACGGTCGAGGATCTGGACCCGGGCAGGCAGGGCGACCTGCTCAGCCCACGCAAGCTGCTGGGACTCATCCCCTTCGGCGATCGCCTGCGCGACTACTTCGACAAGTACCGCTCGAGCCAGAGCCATCTCGATGCGATCATCAAGGCGCTCTTCTCCGGGCAGGACGAGCTCGTTCGCGACAACGCGGCGATCGAGCAGGAGAAGGCGAACCTGTGGGCGGTCATGGGTCGCCTGCGCCAGTACGTCTATCTCGGCCAGAAGCTCGACGCCGCCCTCGAGGCGCGGATCGCCGAGATCGCGGCTGGAAATCCTGAGCGGGCGCGGGTCCTGCGCGAGGACATGCTCTTCTACGTGCGCCAGAAGGTCCAGGATCTGCTCGTCCAGCTCGCGGTCAGCGTCCAGGGCTACCTGGCGCTCGACATCATCCGCAAGAACAACATCGAGCTCGTCAAGGGTGTCGATCGCGCCACCACCACGACCGTGTCGGCCCTGCGCACGGCGGTCATCGTGGCCCAGGCCCTGTCGGACCAGAAGCTCGTTCTCGACCAGATCACGGCCCTCAACACGACGACGGGCAACCTGATCGAGAGCACGTCGCGCCTCCTGCGCGACCAGTCGGGCAAGATCGGCGAGCAGGCAGCCAGCGCGACGATCGACCTCGCCAAGCTCCAGGCCGCCTTCGCGAACATCTACGCCACGATGGACGAGATCGACGCCTTCAAGCTGCGCGCGCTCGACAACATGGCCAAGACGGTGACCGCGCTGTCGGCCGAGGTCGCCAAGTCCCAAGCGTATCTTGACCGCGTCCGCCAGGGCGAGAACAGCGCCGCGCTCGGCGGCGACAAGGAGGTCAAGCTCTAGG
>CAZVPS010000146.1:0-5588 GCA_964629105.1 uncultured Anaerolineaceae bacterium | reverse complement strand
GCGACTCGGACGTCCCGATCTCCACCCAGCTCTACTGGCAGCTCGCCTACCAGGTCGACACCGGGCGGCTCCACGCGGGCGCGCGGCTGCCCACCGTGCGCGAGCTGGGTGCCGTGCTCCGGGTCAACCCGAACACCGTGCGGGCGGTCTACCGGCGCCTCGCCGAGGCCGGCTACGTCGTCAGCCGCCACGGCGCCGGCACGCGGGTCGCCGCCCGCCCGCCCGTGCGCCGGACGACCGGGGCGCTGGACGGCCTCGTCGCGGAGCTGCTCCGCACCGCCGCCCGCGCCGGGTACTCCGCGGACGAGGTGGCGGCCGCCGTCTACTCTGTCGCCACGGAGCGGCGGCGGCCCGGGCCGCGCGTCCACGTCCTCTTCGTGGAGTGCACGGCGGCCGACGCGCGGCGCGCCGCCGAGACGATCAGCACCACCTTCGACGGCATCGCCGAGGCCGACGGGGCCCTGATCGACCACGTCGTCGAGCGCCTGGAGCGCCACCATTACGACCTCGTGGCCACCTCGACCTTCCACGCCGACGAGACGGTCGCCATCGTCGCCGGACGGGCACCGGTGGTCGCCCTGATGGCGGCGCCGTCCTACGCGGAGCTGCTCGACGAGATCGGGGCGCTCCCCCCCGGCAGCACGGTCGGCATGGTCTGCTCCTCCACCCGGAGCACGGCCAACATCGAGGACTGGCTGGCCCGCTCCGGGGGCGGAACCCGCCTCATCGAGGCCGTGGCCGGGGACGAGGAGGGGCTCGTTCGCGTGGACCGCGAAGCCGACCTGCTCCTCCTGACGCGCGAGGCGCTCGAGATCGGGCTGGCCCCGCGCTTCCATGCGCCCGAGCGGATCCGCGAGTGGACCTACGACCTGGACCCGGCCGGGTTGGAGCTCCTGCGCCTGGCGATCGAGCGCGTCCGCGCCGCGCGACCCGACGAGGGGTAGCCCCCGGCTGGCTGTTCTTCCCCGTGAGCGCCTCGCCTCCGAAACCACTCGGCGGGCAGTCCCGCATCGCGGGTCGGGCTGGCGTCAGCGTGAGCAGCGCGCATTCGCGCGGCATCGGGCGGCGACTCAGCGCTCGTCCGACCCCGGGACGCTGGCCCGCACCCGGTCGACGAGGCGCTCCATCCGGGCGTGGTGGGATCCCTTCCAGACGATGGCGTCGCACCCGGGACACCGGCGGAAGTCGTCGTAGTAGATCCGCGTCAGCGGCTGGAGCCGGTGCAGGACCTCCTCGCGGCTCACGGGCACCAGGAGCGTGTTGCAGCGGAGGCAGCGTCCGAACGGCTGCCAGCGGTCCACCAGGCCGAAGCGCCGCGTCACCTCGACGAGCTGCTCGACCGGCCGGTCCGAGCGGACGCAGGCACCGCGCCGCACGACGCTCCGCTTGAGGAGACCCCGGTCGCGGGTCAGGAGGATCCGCTGCTCGGCGGCTGCGACCGCGGCGAGCCGGTCGTCATCGGCGTCCGTGCGGTACCAGGTGTCGAAGCCGAGCATCCGCAGGTACGCGGCCAGGCGGCCCAGGTGGCCGTCCACGACGAAGCGTGGCTCGGCCGAGTCCTCGGGCGCGGCGGGCAGGACGGGGACCAGTCCCAGCTCGGCGGCCTCGGCGGCCGGCCAGGCCTCCACCCGATCGCCGTCGTGCAGGTGGTGGTCGAAGCCGGCTGGCGCGCCGTTCACCGTGATGGCCGCGATCTCCGGGTGGGGAACCCCGAGGGCCTCCAGGACGTCCTTGACCGCCGGATGCCCCTCGAAGCGCCGGCGCACCACGGCGCCCCGGCCCCGCACCACCGCGCCCCGGCGGGGCGGGGCGAGGAAGTCGGTCAGGGCCCCGTGGACGGCGATCGTTGCGCAGGCCATCGCGACCAGCTCACGAACCGCGCCGTCGGCGGGGGTCGGAGGTCGCCGCGGGTGGCCCACCGGGATGAGGTAGAGGGCGGCCTCACCGTCGGCGAGCGCGAGGACCCGCCGGACCTCCGCGTCGTCGAACGCGCCGACCGGCACCGCCCCCAGCCCGAGGCTCACCGCCTCGAGCAGGACGTTCTGGGCCGCGTGACCCGCCTCCAGCGCCACGTACCGCTCGGCGCGCTCCGCGCCGTACCGCGCCGCGGTCCGCTCGACGACGCCGCTGATGACGATGATCAGCGGCGCCTCACCGACCGCCGGCTGGTCGAGCGCGGCCCGCTGGAGGGCCGGCCGGAGGTCCGTGGACCCGCGCCGGACCAGCCGGTGCCCGTCGGGCACGTACCGGGCGAGGCCGTCCGCGGTCACCACGTCCACCTCGAGTGGGTAGCGGGCCCCGGCCGACGGCGCGGTGCGATGCCCGTCGCGGTCGGTCACGCCCTGTGCGGCCCACAGCAGCTGACCGATCTCCGCCCGGGTGAGCGCCTCTTTCGAGAACGACCGGATCGAGCGGCGCGCCGCGAGCGCCTCCTCCAGCGAGAGCGGACCCGTGAGCCGCGGCGACGGCAGCGCTTCCTCCGTGCCGCGGCCCGTCGCCGGCGTCGGCCGGGACCCACCCGGCGACAGCAGGCCCACTGCGATCACCCCCATCAGCACAACCAGGACGGCCACGATCAACGTCCGCGTCGACTCCCCGACACGAACACCGCCGGACCGGTCACTCGCGCCAGATCCAGACATACCTCCGGGCGCCATGATCGACCCCGCGCGGGCCCGCCGGTAGGGTCACGTGATCGGTATTCAGCGGGTCGGCCGGCAGGGAGCCGCGGCTTCCCTGCGTCGTGCCACCCACGCGCGGATCGGGCCAGTGGCCCCCGGGGAAGCGGAAGGAGGCGAGATACTCTCTCGTAGAACCGCTGGAGGGCCGCCCGTGACCGCCGCCGGCGCCGAACCGGCGTATCTCGCGCTCCACCGCAGCGGCGAGCTTGCCGATCGCGCGAGACGCGCGCTCGGTCGGCTGGCGAGCTGCGACCTGTGTGCGCGGTACTGCCGGGTGAATCGGCTCGACGGCACGCAGGGCGCCGTCTGCCGGACCGGCAGATGGGCGCGCGTCGCGAGCTGCGGGCCGCACCACGGCGAGGAGCGACCGATCAGCGGCTGGCGGGGGTCGGGGACGGTCTTCTTCGCCTGGTGCAGCCTGCGCTGCGTCTTCTGCCAGAACTGGGAGCTCAGCCAGCGCGGGGTGGGGTCGGAGGTCGATGCAGAGGGCCTCGCCGCGATGATGCTCGAGCTCCAGGAGATCGGATGCCACAACGTGAACCTCGTGACGCCGAGTCACGTCGTGGCCCAGATCCTCGAGGCGCTGGCCATCGCGGCCGGGGCGGGCCTGCGTCTTCCGCTCGTCTACAACACGGGCGGGTACGACAGTCCGGAGGCCCTCGCGCTGCTGGACGGCGTGGTCGACATCTACATGCCGGACATGAAGTACGGCGACAACGACCTCGCGCGGCGCTACTCGCACGTACGCGAGTACATCCAGGTCAATCGCCGGGCAGTGCGCGAGATGCATCGCCAGGTCGGCGACCTGGTCCTCGACGAACACGGCGTGGCCGTGCGCGGGATCCTCGTCCGCCACCTGGTGCTGCCCGGGGACGTTGGCGGAACCGATCAGGTCCTCGCGTGGATCGCCTCGGCGGTCTCACCCGACACGTACGTCAACCTGATGGCCCAGTACCGGCCGTGCTACCGGGCGTCGGAGCATCCGCCCCTCGACCGCCGGCTGACGCTCGCGGAATACCGCCACGCCCGCGAGCTCGCGGGGCGCCTTCGGCTCGGTCGCCTGGATCCAGGGTAGCGAGCCTGGTCAGCTCGGGTGGGCTCCGTGCGGCCGTCGACCGTGCGCTCGATGTCCGCTGATGCAGGACGGCGCGCCGCTCGAGCTCCAGCAGCTGCACAATGCCCGGCCGATCGTCACCGACCTCCACCGAGTCGGACCGTTGGTGTGGACCCGGTTCAACGGCGACCGCAACGAGAAGCTCTGGTAGTACGGCTCGCTCATCGCCACGTTCCGCGCGAACCCTGCCCTCACCCCGCCGGTGGTCATGACGCCTCGAAGAGATCCCACTGGCTCTTGCCCCTCTACTTGGCACGGCAGAGCGCCACGTCTGCCCGGCGCATCAGCTCCTGGGCTGGCCTCGAACTCATGGTGGACGAGCCCTTGACTCGCAGTAAGACTGGGTGGCCCGCATGGAGGGCCGGGGCATGTCCGGCGCGGGTAGGATCACGGAATGAGCAACCCGGTCCCGGCGGACACTCTTTCCAACGCGCGCCCCGCCCGGACCCCCGTCGCGGCCGCTGCGCCCTGGGTGACGCCGGCCACGCTCGCCGGGCGCCGCGTGCGAATGGAACCACTGGAGCTTCCCCACCTTGCGGGGCTCGTCGCGGCTGGCGCCGACCCGACCACGTGGACCTGGATGCACGCGCCCCTGACCGACGAGGCCTCGATGGGCGCCTGGGTCGAGGAGGCGCTCCGCAATCGCGACGCCGGGGCGGAGGTGCCGTTCGCGACCGTCGATTCGGCAACGGGCCGGGTCCTCGGCAGCACGCGCTTCATGTCGATCGCCCCGGCCCACCGGCGCCTGGAGATCGGCTGGACGTGGCTGGCGCCGGCGGCCCACGGCACCGGCGCCAACAGCGAGGCCAAGCTGCTGATGCTCGAGCACGCCTTCGAGCGGCTCGGGGCGATGCGGGTGGAGTTCAAGACGGACGCCCGTAATGTCCGCTCACGGACCGCGCTGGCCGGGATCGGCGCCACGTTCGAGGGCATCTTCCGGCGCCACCAGCTCATGGCGAGCGGACGGGTGCGCGACTCGGCCTGGTACGCAATCACCGACCAGGACTGGCCGGCCGTGCGCGAGCGGCTCCGGACCCGGCTTGCCGGCCAGGCCGCCGCCGCGCAGGAGGAGGCCCCGCGATGACCGAGCTCCCGCTCGCCGTCGACACCGTCGACTACCACACCGGCGGCGAGCCGTTCCGGATCATCGTGGGCGGAGTCCCGCCCCTCGAGGGGTCGACGATCCTGGAGCGCCGCCGCTTCGCCCTCGAGCAGTTGGACCACGTCCGGCGCCTCCTCGTGTACGAGCCCCGCGGCCACGCCGACATGTACGGCTGCCACGTCGTGCCGCCGGACGACGCCGGGGCCGATCTCGGCGTCGTCTTCTTCCACAACGAGGGCTACTCCACGGCCTGCGGGCACGGAACGATCGCCCTCGTGACCTGGGCGCTCGAAAGCGGCGTCCTGCCGATGACCGGCGCGGAGACGCCGGTGACCGTCGACGTCCCGTCCGGCCGCCTCGCCTGCGTCGCCCGCTGCGACGTCGCCGCCCGCCGGGTGACGAGCGTCCGCTTCACGAACGTGCCGTCCTTCGTCCTGGCGACCGGCGTCACGCTGCCGACCTCGCGCGGGCCCGTCACCGTCGACGTGGGCTACGGCGGCGCCTTCTACGGCTCGGCCGACGTGCGCCAGCTCGGGCTCGCGGTCGACCGGGCCAGCCTGCCGGTCCTCATCGACCTCCAGCGCGAGCTGCGACCGGCGCTCGACGCCGCCCTCGACGTCGTCCACCCCGACGAGCCGGAGCTGCGCGGCATCTACGGGATCATCTGGTGGCAGGACGAGCCGACCGCCCC
>CAZVPS010000145.1:0-5609 GCA_964629105.1 uncultured Anaerolineaceae bacterium | reverse complement strand
GGCGCCCCCGGACGGACTCGAACCGCCGACGCAGGCCTTAGGACGGCCTCGCTCTATCCACTGAGCTACGGGGGCGCGGACATCGATCGTACTCCACGCTCGCCCCACGCAACGGGATCAAGGCCATCGACGTGGCGCGGTTGGCCGACCGCCGCCAGTGCCCCGAGCAGCAACCAGAACGTCCAGGTCCCCGCGATCTCCCCGGTCATGAAGAGATCCGTGACCACGTGGCCTGCACAAGCCGCCAGCAGGGCAGCAAGGAGCGTCCGTTCACGTGCGGCCGCCTGACGCAGGCGCCGCAGGCCCACTCCCATTGCCCCCATGATGAGCGCCAGGTACGCGCCCAGCGCGGGGATGCCCGCCCCATCGGCGATCGCCAGGGGCACGTTGTGCGGGCTCTCCGGGCGGAACTTCGCCATGGCGTCCGCCCGGGCGGGTGGAAGCACGGCATCGCGATAGAGCGCGAACTCGTCCGGGTAGTTCTCGGGACCCACGCCCAGGAGCGGGTGATCGAGGGCGATCCGCGCCCCGACCGCCCAGAGGTCCAGATGGCTCGCGGCCGAGCTCTCGGCGGGGTTGACGATCACCTGCATCCGCTCGACCACGCGGGCGACCGCGCCGCCGAGCGGTGGAACGGTGACGGCGATGGCACCCAAGGCGACCAGGCCGGCGAGAGCGTACCCGAGCCGCCTCCTCGTGACGACCGGCCGGCGCGGGACGAGGGCCACGAAGATGGCCAGCGCGACGACGGCTCCCAGGTAGCCTCCCCGGCTCATCGTGAGCGCAAGTGCCGTGCCGATCGCCACTGTCGCGGCCGCCGCAATCACGCGCCCGGTCGTCCTGGAGGTCACCGCCAGGCCGAGGCTCACCGGAACGGCGAGGACGAGGAACGCCGCCAGGGCGTTTGCCTGGCCGAGCGTGGAGAAGATCCGCCCCCTGTTGAGCTCCTGCCAGATGGGATCGAGACCCGCCTCCTGGATGAGCCCGTAGCCCGCTGCGACGCCCCCAGCAAGCACGAGCGCTGCAGCGACCACCCGGAGGCGGGCGTGGGTCGCCAGGCTGCGACGGCCGGCAACGAATGCGACCGCAGAGCAGACGGAGGCGATCATCCCCTGGTACTGGTACGGCTCGCCCGTGAGGCTGTGAATGGGATCTGTCGACCTCAGCGTCGCCGCGCCCACCAGCAACAGGTAGAGCACCAGGGCCGTGACGGTCCACGTCGCGGGGTCGAACCTCCCCTGGTGCGATCGAAGCGCCATCAGCGCGAGCCCGGCCAGCAGCGCCAGGGTGGCCGCGATGGCGGCGAGCAGCTTCGGCAGCTCGAAGACGTCCTCGACGGGCCAGAACAGCAGGGGAACGACGAGGGTGCCCACCACCAGAACCACGGGGACCCCGCGCTCCACGGCCTCGCCGGCCCGATCGAGCCGAGCCTGCCCGAAGCGTCGCCAGGCACCCAGCGGCAGCGCCTCGGCAGGCGCGACCGACAAGGACGTCACGCCTGTCGCGGCCAGGCTGCCGGGTCCGGAGACCCGGCAGCCGCTGGATGGCAGGTCGAAGGACGAGGTCAGCACGTTACCGCGTTGGCGGGCCGACCGGCGTCGAGATCGGCGGGCCGACCGGCCGGAAGACGGGCGGGCCAACCGGCGGGGAGACCGGGGGACCGACCGGCTTCGAGACCGGGTGTCCGTTGCCGGGTGGATTCCGGCCGTGCGTCGCAACCCAGTTCGTGCAGTCGCCCTTGTTCTTGAAGGCGGCGCCCGACGGATCAGTCAGCATCCTCCAGCCATCGCCGGAGCACTGTGCCTTCGTGGTTGGTGACGTGAATACCTGGACCAGGTCCACGCCCGCGGCGAGGTTGCCCTGGTTGTCGACTTCGGCGAACCGCAGACGCACGGACCCACCCGCAAGCGCGGTGTGGTCGACGGTCACGGGCGTCGGAGCACGCGTCACGGGATCTCCGGGCTGCGTGCCGACCACCTGGGCCAGGACGTCGCCGGGCGCCACCGAGAAGACGCCAGCCGTCGGGGACACGACGTCGACCCGGTACTGCCGGTTGGGGTACAAGTTGTAGCTGAGCGACGCCGGGGCGCGAAATCCCGCTGAGTTCGTGTAGAACCACACGAACTTCAGCGTGTGCTGGTATCCGGCCGGCAGGACGACATCCTGGAACAGGACGTGAGCGCCGGGGCCGTTCTGATCGCTGACGGCCGCGAACCTGCCGTCAGGTGGGGTCGCGATCCTGCGGCGGCTGATGAGGGCCCTGGTTCCGGAGTACGTCAACCAGTTGCCGTTCCCGCCGGGCTCGTTGACGACGGTCCAGCCGGTCAGCGTGCCGCTCTCGAAGCCCCGTTGACGACCGATGCGGCAGATGCCGGTCCGCCCAGAGCGAGGATCGCTGCGACAGCGAGCACACAGGCCGCGAGCCGATGCTGGGGGCCGAGCCTGAAGAGCAGGGGCATGACAACCCTCCTGCATCCACGCCGGTCGGTCTCGCCAGTGGCTCCGTGCGGTCCAGGCGACCAGAGTTCGGGGCGCGCGTCATCGCCTCGTGCGTGTCGACCGATCCTGGCAACGCGTCGCCGCTGCTGGCTAGAGGCATCGGGCCTGAAGTCATCCAGGGTCCGCTACCCTTCGCACGGGGTTCCTCGGCGGGGTCCCGCCGTACAATCCGCGGCGATGGACCCGGCCGCCACTCCCCTCCCCGATCTCGTACTCTGGCGTTCGGACCGCTGCCACCTGTGCGAGGAGACGACGACGCTCGTCGAAGCGCTCCTGGAGCAGTGGGCCGCCACCGGGCGAGCCGTCCCCCGGCTCGTGATCCGCCGGATCGCCGACGACCCGGCGGTCGAGCGGGCGCTCATCGAGCAGATCCCGGTCCTGGAGGTCGGTGGCCGCCGCCTCCCGCTCGCCGTCCGGCTTGGCCCGATCCGGGCCTTCCTCGACGAGACGTACGTCGGATGAGCGGCTCCGACCTGACCCTCCTCGTCGCCTTCGGGGCCGGCCTGCTCAGCTTCCTCTCCCCCTGCGTCCTGCCGCTGGTCCCCGCCTACATCGGGCAACTGACGGTGGTGGCCGTGGTCGGGCGGGCGAACGTCGTGCCGTCGCGCTGGCTCGCAGTCCGCCACGCGGTGGCCTACGTGCTGGGGTTCGGCGCCGTCTTCGCGGTCCTGGGCGTCACCGCGACCTTCGTCGGCGGACCCCTCGCCGACTACCTGCCGGCTCTCCGCACGATCGGCGGGGTCGTCCTTATCGTCCTGGGCCTCAACCTGGCCGGGATCCTGCGCATCCCCGCGCTGGACCGGACCTGGCGTCCCCTGGAGGCCGGCGCAGCGGGCGCGCTGGCGGCGCACACCGGCACCGTCGCGTTCGCGTCGCCCGAAGCGGCGGACGGCCCCGAGCTGGGCCAGCGGCTGGGCGGGCGCCTGGTGGGCGGGCGGGGCGGCATTCTTGCGTCCTTCGGGCTCGGCGTCGTCTTCGCCATCGGCTGGAGCCCGTGCATCGGGATCATTCTCGGCGGCATCCTGACCGTCGCCGCGTCGTCGGGGACGACCCTCCAGGGCGGCCTGCTCCTCGTCGCCTACACGCTGGGCCTCGGCGTGCCGTTCATCGTGCTTGGCGCCATCTACGACCGCGCCCCCGTCCTCGTCCGGCCGCTGGTTCGGCACGGCCGCGTCGTGAGCCTGATCGGCGGGCTCCTCGTGTCGGCCATCGGCGTCTTCATGGTGATGGACTGGCTGAGCGTCCTCTCCCGCCTCGCCCCGGGCATCTGACGCACGGATGAGCGTTCCTCGACTCGACGCGCCCGACCCGCCCGAGACGCGGCGCGGCCTCGTCGGGCCCTTCACCGGCCGCCAGCTCGCCGGTGGGCTGGTCGTCGTCCTGGCCGCCGCGATCGCGCTGGCGATCGCCACCCAGCCGCTCGCGACCCCCGGCACAACGCCGCCGCCCGTCGACCCGCGCGCCACGCAGTACCTCGTGGGCTCCGCCGGCGAGGGGCTCCACGTCGGGGATCAGGCGCCGGAGCTGGAGGTGGTCGGTCCCGACGGGTCTCCGGCGCCGCTCCGCGACCTTGACGGGAATCCGGTCCGCCTCGTCGACCTGCGCGGCCGCCCGGTCTGGATCACGTTCTGGGCCAGCTGGTGCCCGCCCTGCCAGGCCGAGACGCCGACGATCCGCGACCTCGCCGAGGCTTACGCCCCCCAGGGCCTCGCGATGGTGGGGATCAGCGTCCAGGAGGCGACCGAGGCGGACGTCCGCGCCTACGCCGAGAAGTACGACCTCCGGCACACGATCGCGGCCGATCTGGCCGGCGACGTCTTCCGGCGCTACCGCGTCTTCGGCCTCCCGACGCAGTACTTCCTCGACCGCGATGGGATTATCCGGTCGATCGTCCAGGGGCCGGTGACGCTCGCCAGCGCGGCCTCGAACCTCGCGCTGCTGGGGCTGGGGCCGCCGGCGCCCTCCGGCACTCCCTAGGTCAGCGGCTCCCAGGCGAACCGGTCGCGCTCAGCGACGAGGCGGCCCACCGGGTGGCGCAGCTCGTGAGAGAGAACCACCGTCCAGCGCTCCTCGGCGGCCCGCGCGAAGAGGGTCGCCTTGCGGGCCACCGCGTCGAGCGGGAAGTCGTCGAAGGCCGGGATCCAGCGCGGATTGGCCGACCACGGGCGCATCGCGATGTCCCCGAAGAAGGCGAGCGTCTCCCCGGCCGCCCGCACCACGACCGCCTGGTGGCCGGCCGTGTGGCCCCCGGTCGGGATGACAGACACCCCAGGCACGAGCTCCACCTCGCCGTCGACCGCGCCGTCGGCACCCCAGGCGCGAACGAGGCGCAGCTCTGGCTGGTCGTAGGAGGCGACGATCCGCGGGTTCTCGGAGAGGGCGATCTCCCACTCCGCGCGCTGGGCCGCGATCCGCGCCCGCGGGAACGCACGGGCGCCATCCGCGCGGAGCAGGCCGCCGGCGTGGTCGTAGTGGAGGTGGCTCAGGGCCACGACGTCGACCGTCGCGGGCTCGAAGCCCGCCCGCTCCAGCGCCGGGACGACGGGGTCGCCGTCGAGGCCGCGCCAGGCGCGCCCGCGCTCGTCGAGCCGCTCCCCGATCCCCGTCTCCACGAGGACGCGGCCGGCCGGGGTCTCGACGAGGAGGCAGTTGAGCGCCTGCAGGAGGCGGTGCTGCTCGTCGAGCTCGTCGGCGACCAGCTTCTCCCACAGGACGCGCGGCGCCGGGCCGAAGAGGGCGCCCGCGTCGGAGCGGAACGTCCCCGCCTGGACGAGTGCCACGCGGGTCCCCCCGCCGAGGTCCGCCGACCAGGCGACGGCGTCGTTGAGCGCCACCGGCGGTCAGCCCTTCCCGGGGAGCTTCCGACGGGCGTCGAAGTCGCGGTGGAAGGCAGAGGCGGTCGGCTGGCTCTGCCCCTGGTACTTCGACCCGAGCTCGGACGTGCCGTAGGGGCGCTCGACCGGGCTCGACATCTGGAAGAAGCTGATCTGCCCGATCCGCATCCCGGCGTAGAGCGCGATGGGCAGGTTGGCCACGTTGCTCAATTCGAGCGTGAGCGTCCCCTTCCAGCCGGGGTCCACGTACCCGGCGGTGGAGTGGATGAGGAGCCC
>CAZVPS010000144.1:0-5615 GCA_964629105.1 uncultured Anaerolineaceae bacterium | reverse complement strand
CCCGTCGCCGGCCGCCGTCGCGCCGCCCCGTCCCCACGGGCCGTCGGCGTGGTCCGCGCGCTCCTTGCGGAGCCCCAGGAGGACGGCAGCGTCCGCTGCAACGCCTGCGCGATGCGCTGCTTCGTGCGCCCCGGTCGCGTCGGGATCTGCGGCGTCCGGGAGAACCGCGACGGGACGCTTTACTCCACGGTCTACGGGCGGGCGGTCGCCGTCGGGATCGACCCGATCGAGAAGAAGCCCCTCTTCCACGTCGCCCCCGGCGCCCTCGCCTACTCGATCGCGACCGTCGGCTGCCCGTTCCATTGCTCGTTCTGCCAGAACTGGGAGATCGCCCAGGCGCCGCGCCTCGGCCTCGACCTGCCGACCCGCAGCCTCCCTCCGTCGAAGGCCGTGGACGAGGCACTGGCGGCGGGCGCGCGCGCCATCGCCTACACCTACGTCGAGCCGACGGTCTTCCTGGAGTACGCCCTCGACACGGCGCGCGAGGCCCATGCCGCGGGTCTGCTCAACGTCTTCGTGACCGACGGCTACGCGACCCCGGAGGCGATCGACCTTCTGCGGCCGTTCCTCGACGCCGCCAACGTCGACCTCAAGTCGTTCGACGACGCCTTCTACCGTCGCCAGTGCGGCGCGCGCCTGGCGCCGGTGCTCGATGCGCTGCGCGCCTACCGCGCCGCCGGCATCTGGGTGGAGGTCACGACGCTCATCATCCCCGGCCACAACGACGACCCGGGCGAGCTGCGGGCGCTGGCCGGCTGGATCGCGACGGAGCTGGGCCCGGAGACGCCCTGGCACGTCAGCCGCTTCTTCCCGGCCCACCGGATGACGGACGTGCCGCCGACGCCGCTGGAGACGCTGCGGCGGGCGGCCGACATAGGGCGCGAGGCTGGCCTCGCCCACGTGTACGTCAGCAACGCTCCGCAGCTGGAGATGGAGGACACCCACTGCGCGGGGTGCGGCCGGGTCCTCCTGGAGCGTCGTGGCTACCGGGTCTTTGATCGCCTGGGGCCGGGCGGCTCGTGCCCGGGCTGCGGGCGGGCGCTCGCGGGACGCGCGCTTGACCACGACGGGCGGGTGCCGTGCGGATGAACGTGCCGCCGGATCTCGGGCTGCCGCTCCCGACCCGGCCGCCGGCCGTGGCCGGGTCGTTCTACCCGGCGAACGCCGAGGAACTCGGCGCGCTGGTCGACGAGCTCCTCGCCGAATCCGTTCGCCACCACCCCACCCCGGCGAGCCTGGACCCGTCGCTGGTTGGCGGGATCCTCGTTCCGCACGCCGGACTCGTCTACTCGGGGATCGTGGCCGCCGCCGGGTGGCGCGTCCTCCTGCCATCGGCGGCTCTCCCGTCGGCCGTCGTCGTGCCGTCGCCCGCCTCGTCGGGACCTCCGCCGACCATCGTCCTCCTGGGCACGAACCACGGCGCGGCATGGCTGGACGGCGTCGGGGCCTGGGACGGCGGATCCTGGCGCACGCCGCTGGGTGACGTGGCCGTGGATCGCGGGCTGACGGACGCCGTCATCGCACTCGGGGAGCCCTTCAGCGCCGATGCGCGCTGCCACCTGGGCGAGCACTCCCTCGAGGTCCAGCTCCCGTTCGTCGCGCGCCTCGCCCCGGGCGCCCGCATCGTGGCCCTGTCCGTGGGCACCGGCACGGGCCGGCGCGGCGTCGAGGCGGGCGAGAGGCTCGGGAGTCTGATCGCGGAGCGGCGAGCGGCGGGCGAGCGGATCCTCCTGGCGATCAGCACCGACATGGCCCACTACCCGGCGGCCGGCGTCGCCGAGCGGGTGACCGCGGTGCTCCTGCCGCACATCGTCGGCCTTGCCCCCACGTCCCTCGCGACCGCCGAGGCCGATCTCGCCCGGCGCGAGCCCGGCGTCTCCTGCGGGATGTGCGGGATCTCGCCGACCGTGCTGGGCCTTGCCGCACTGCGCGCGATGGGCGTGCGACCAGGCGTCGCGCTCGCCGCAGCGACATCCGCCGACGCCGGGGGTGACCCGCGTCGGACGGTCGGCTACCTGGCGGTGGCGTTCGAATCGACGTGAGCGGGGTTGCCCCCGGGATCGCCGTTCCGTCGCCCGTCAGCCCAGGAGGTCGAGGCGTGCGTTCACCTCCTCGACGGAGAAGGCATTCGGGTCGAACGGCCCGCCCAGCCAGTGGAGGAGATCCCGGTGGCGGCGTGTTCGGGGATGGGCCAGCGCTTCGAGCAGCTCCCGGAACCCGCCGATCCCGCCGCAGTCCTCCGGCGGGCACGCGCCGACGCCGTCGAGGCACAACGGATAGAGCTCGCCGGGGATCCCTTCGACCTCGCCTTCGAGGACGATCTCGTGCCGCCAGTTGTCGCCGAGGTCGTAGACGTACTGCAGCCGGTCTCCAGGCTGGACGATCGACCGCAGGCGCACGTCGAACTCGTCGAGCAGCCGGCCGCCGTCGTCCTCCAGATCGACGTCTCCCCAGCGGCCGCGGCCCAGCTGGAACTCGTGGAGGTGCATGTCGCTCCAGCCCATCGCCTCCCGGACGACCGCGTAGAGCCGGTCGAGCGTGATGGTGGCCGGCACCAGGACCCGTCGCCAGATCGGGGGCCGAACCTCGAGCAGCCGGATGCGGAGCTGCAGGCACCGTTTCGCGGGGCGCCGGCCCCTGCGCCGGAAGCGCCGGGCGTCGAGGCTGACCAGTGGTTCCGTGAGCGGCCGCGGCGCCGGAGCCGTCGTCCGGTCCGTCGCACGCGGGAACGCCGAGTCCGGCATGTCGTCGACCGGCCAGTAACCCGCGCCGTCGTCGAAGTCGTCGTCGCCCAACTCGTCGTCGCCCAACTCGTCCTCATGGCCGTAGCGAAGGCTGTCCAGGAATCGGTCGTGGGCCGCCCAGTCCGTGCCCGCGGGGGCGACCTGTCCGTCCTGCGTCTCGAGGCCCGCGGCGGCGATGAGGTCCCCGATGACGAGCGTCGTGCCCGAGAACGTGGCCGGGTCATGCGTGACGAGGGGAACGAGCATGTCTTCCAGGGTCACCCCGGGGTGGTAGATCGACGGCTGATGCGCTGCCAGGGCAGCTCGCGCGGCCTCGGCGAACGCGGCACGCTGCCCGGGTGTCACCTCGGGGAGAGCGTCCTCCGGCACACGCGCGAGGACCAGCCGGCCCTCGTCAACGCCGCCCACGATCACGGCGCCGGGCGCCAGGTCGCCGAGCGTCGCGGGAATGCCGAGGTCGGGCTCGACACCCCACCGCCGCGCGAATTCGGGCAGACTCAGCAGCGGGCTGAAGTCAGGATGCAGATCGATCCAGCCCGTCGCGATCTCCACATCGGTGAGGCGATGGGCGAACCGCACGTCCCGGAAGGCACGGCGCGCCGTCGTCCAGCGACCGTCCGCCAGCTCGTACCAGCCCCTGCGTGTTCGCAGCGCGCCCGCAACCGACAGCTCCGGGTTGCGCGCCCGCGTTCGCCCCAGGCGCACCATCTCGGTCGCGAGGTCCGCAAGCGTGGTGGGGCCGCGCTCGTCGATGACGTCCGCGCAGCTGGACTCGATCGTTGGCATCCCGCTCATGGGTGCAGGATCGCACGGGACGCTGCACTGCCACTCATCTCCGGATCACCTGGCAGGGCCGGCTCGCGTCGCGCCGTGCCCACGCCGCGAGGGGTCGCGTCGCCGAGGCGAAGGCCCGCCCGACCGAGATGAAGGCGCGCCTGGCCCACCTTCGCGCCCGAGGCATCCGTCCAGAGCAGCGCCGGCTCCGTCGGCATCGAGGCCGCCACGCTGTCGAGAGCGCGGAGCCAGTCGGCTCCCGGCGCCGGGAACCGGGCCCGGAAGAGCGGGGCCAGCTCGGCCACCAGCGAGCGGTTGCGGCGGGTGCCGCGGATGACCCAGGCGCCGGACACCGTCCAGCCCGGCAGCTGCGCGCGGACTGCAGCGACCTTCTCGTCGAACGATCGGAAGGCAGCGCCGACATCCAGAAGAAGATCCCACACCTCGAACACGGCAGCCTCGCGGGCCGCCGCCCGGGTGAGGAGCGCATCGATCACCCGACCGGACTCCCCCGCCGTAACGGGCATCTCTGGCGCGACGGTCCAGCCTCCCGCAGTCGCGCGCTCCACGAGCGCGCTCTGGCGACGGAGGTGCTCGATGTCGCGCGGGAGGTCCGCCCCCGGCGCCTGGTCGAGGAACGCCGCAAGCTCCTGCCCGACGGTTGCCGCGGCGACAGCCCATGTCTCGATGGGAGCGTCGGCGCCGCGACCGCGTTCCAGCTCGCTCCACCGCGGCTGGCTGATCCGCGCGATGGCGGCGCACGCTGCCTGGGTCCGGCCGGTGCGGACTCGGGCGTCACGGAGGGCCGTGCCCAGCCGAACGCGCAGGTAGGCGGCACGGCGGCGTCCGGCGAGCACCTCGCGGGTTGCGCGGGGCCGGCGCGCGCGGGAGGGGACGGGTCTCCGGCCGGACGCGGGGTCGGGGCCGGACGCGGAGTCGGGGCCGGACGCGGAGTCGGTCGACATATCGGCCACAGCATTACGAGGCGGGCTTTGCCACCGCTTATCGGGGCTGGCGGGGCACGCCGACTCCGAGACGGGGTGGCGGGGCCCCCCGATGGAGGCCGGCGGCCCGGGAGACACCGGGATTCGCGCTCAGGGCAAGGCGCGCGGCCCGATGATCGAGCTCTTGAACGGTGCCGCCCGCCCCCAGTGACCGCGCGTCGGCCCAGGAAGGCGTCCGTTACTGCTGTGGCCGATACGGTTGACGGTTTCGACCGGCCGGGCGGCGCCGGCAAGGGCCGGGCGAGAGCGGGCCCGCACGAACCCGGGCGCCGGACGCGAACGGGCCCCGGACGCGAACGGGCCCCGGAGCCTCCCCCGAGGACGATCCCCCGAGGACGCTCGGCCGAGGACGCCGGCGCCGCCCCCCAGCGGGCGCCCTCGGGACGAGGTCAGAACGCCTCGAGGTAGCGGTCGAGCTCCCACTGCGTGACCTGCGTCCGGTACTCGTTCCATTCGGCCGTCTTCGCCTCGACGTAGTGCTCCAGGACGTGGTCGCCGAGGGCCTCGCAGACGACCGGGTCGGCCCGGAGCTCGTCGATCGCCTGGCCGAGGGTGCCCGGCAGCTCCTTGATGCCGCGCTCCGTGACCCGGGACGCGTCCATCTCGAAGAGGCTCTCCTCGACCGGGTCGGAGAGGGTCAGTCCCCGCTCGACGCCGTCGAGGCCGGCCGCGATCATCACGGCGAAGGCCAGGTAGGTGTTCGAGGACGGGTCCGGGCAGCGGACCTCGGCGCGCGTCCCCTCGATCGACTTGCCGGGCGAGATCATCGGCACGCGGATGAGCGCGGAGCGGTTCGTCCGGCCCCAGGTGATGTACGTCGGGGCCTCGTAGCCGGGGACGAGCCGCTTGTAGGAGTTCACGGTCGGGGCGAGGACGGCCGCCATCCCCTTGGCGTGGGCGAGGATCCCCGCCATGTACGAGCGGGCGAGATCGGAGAGCCCGTACTTGTTGTCCGGGTCGGCGAAGGCGTTGCGGCCCTTCTCGATCGAGAAGAGGCTCTGGTGCGTGTGCATCCCCGAGCCGTTGATCCCGAAGATCGGCTTGGGCATGAACGTGGCGTAGAGGCCGTGCTGTTGGGCGATCGCCTTGAGGG
>CAZVPS010000143.1:0-5659 GCA_964629105.1 uncultured Anaerolineaceae bacterium | reverse complement strand
GGCCGGCCGACTGGGAGAACCAGCGCGAGGCCTTCGGCACGACCGTCATCGACACCATCAGCGAGTTCGCCCCGAACCTGAAGGACGTCATCGTCGAGAAGCAGGTCGTCACGCCCTGGGACATGGAGAAGGAGTGGGGTCTCACCGAGGGCAACATCTTCCACGGCGAGCTCTCCCTGGAGCAGCTCTTCTTCAGCCGGCCGATCCCCGGCTGGTCGCGCTACCGGACGCCGATCCGGGACTACTGGATGGCCGGCTCGTCCACCCACCCGGGCGGCGGGATCATGGCGGCGAACGGCCGCCTCGCCGCGCTGGAGCTCCTGAAGGCGAAGAAGGGGAAGGTGGCGTAGATGGCCGCGATCGTGCAGCCTTCCGCCGGCTACGACGCGATCGTCGTCGGCGGCGGCCACAACGGCCTCGTCGCGGCGGCCTACCTCGCCAAGGCCGGGCTCCGGACGGTGGTCCTGGAGCGGCGGCCGACGCTCGGCGGCACCGTCGAGACGCGGACGCTCGACGATGGCTCCCGGGCGCCGGGCCTCTTCCACACGGTCGGGCGCCTGCGGCCGGCGGTCGTGCGCGAGCTGGGGCTCGCGGGACACGGGCTGGCGCTTGTCGCGCCCGAAGTGCGGGCCTTTGCCCCCCAGCCCGACGGGCGGGCGGTCACGCTCTGGGCCGACCCCGACCGCACCGAGGCGGAGCTCGCGACCTGGTCCGGCGCCGACGCGCTCGCCTGGTCCGGCTTCGACCGCGAGGTCCGGGCGCTGGCCGGCTTCCTCGCCTCCCTCGCCGAGCAGGCGCCGCCGGCGACGACGGGCCAGGGCCTGGGCGACGCGATCACGGGGCTGCTGTTGGGCCGGGCCTTCAAGAAGCTGAGCCGGCACGACGCGCGCGATCTGCTCCGGGTCCTGCCGATGGCCGTGGCCGACTTCGTGGGCGAGTGGTTCGAGACCGACGCGGTGCGGGCGACGGTCGCCGCGCGAGCGGTCCACTTCACCGGGCTTGGCGCGTGGTCGATGGGGACGACGGCGACGCTGCTCGCCGACTCCGCCGGCAACGACGGCGGCGGGGCGGGCCAGGCGGTCTTCGCGAAGGGCGGCCCCGGCGCCGTGAGCGACGCGCTGGCCGCCGCGGCCCGGACCTTCGGCGCAGAGCTGCGGACCGGGTCGGAGGTGGTCGCCGTGACCTCCGCCGACGGGCGCGTCACGGGGGTGGCGCTGGCCACGGGCGAGGAGATCGCGGCGTCGATCGTCGCGTCCGGCCTGGACCCGAAGCGGACGCTCGTCGGGCTCCTCGGGCCCCTGGACCTCGGGCCGGGCCTGCGCTGGCGGGCCGGCAACATCCGCCAGCCGGGCACCGTGGCGAAGGTGAACCTGGCCCTCTCCGCCCTGCCGCGCTTCCCCGCGGCCGGCGTGGGCGACGAGGGGGCGAAGCGACTCCGGGGCCGGATCCTCGTGGGGGCGACCGGGATCGACGATCTCGAGCGTGCCTTCGACGCCGCCAAGTACGGGCGGATCTCGGACCGGCTGGTCCTGGAGGCGACGATCCCCACGCTCGTCGACCCGTCGCTCGCCGCGCGCGAGGGCGGCCACGTGGTGAGCGTCATCGCCCAGTACGTGCCGTACCGCCTGCGCGAGGGCGCCTGGGACGACGCAGCGCGGACCTCGCTCGGCGACCGGGTCGTGGCCGCGCTCGAGGAGGTGGCACCCGGGATCGGCGCGCTCGTCACCGCGCGCGAGGTGCTCACGCCGGCCGACCTCGAGACCGAGTACGGCCTGACCGGCGGCCACCCCTACCACCAGGAGCCGGGCCTCGACGCCTGGTTCGCCTGGCGGCCGCTCGTCGGCTGGGCCCGCTACCGGATGCCGGTCGAGGGCCTCTACCTCGTCGGCCCGGGAGCCCACCCGGGCGGCGGCGTCACCGGCGCGCCCGCGCACAACGCGGTGAAGGAGATCCTGGCCGACCGCCGGAAGCGACGGTAGGGCGGCGGGCGGGACGGTTGCCGCCGTTCGGAGACGCGACGACCGCCGGCCATGCGGCCGGCGGTCGTGGAGCGTGGAGCGGGGCGCGGCTCAGGGCTGCGGCGACGCCTTCGCCTTATCGGACTTGCCCTGCGACCAGCCCTTGTAGCCGGGGTGGCGCTCCCCGACGACTTTCGGGCCACCGGCCCAGGGGGGCTTGCCCTCGGCCCGGACGGGGGTCACTACTTTGCCGTCGGAGGAGCTGACTGAGTAGACCTCGAACTCCGGGCCGTCGGCGTCGGCGGCCTTGCCGTTGGCCTTGGTCGAGGGGCGACCCGTGTCCGTGCGGCCGGTGACCGTCACGCTCTTGCCGACGAACGGCTCGAGGGGGTTCTTCGTGCCCCAGTACCACGGCGGCCCCACGGACAGCTCGATGCCGTTGAGGACGTATTCCCGGTCGCCGTCGGCGTCGGTCCGGACGCCGAGGACGCCCGTGAGCGTCTCGATCGGCCCCTTTGTCTCGTCGGGGGTCTTCGCGGGCTTCGGCGTGGCCGCGGGTTTCGGCGTGGCGGCAGGCTTCAGGCTGGCCGCCGGCCTCGGTGCCGCGAGCGGTGCCGCCGGGGCCGTGGCCGGCTCCACCGACGGGCTAACGGTCGACTCGGGCGTGCCGCCGGGGACGACGCTTGGCGAGGGCGATTCGTCCGCCGCGAGAGCGATGCTCGCCGCGAGCAGGAGCAGCGCTCCGGCGGCCAGCACGCCGCCCGCCGCGAGCCGTCGGGTGGTGGTCATGCGCAGGACTCCTTGTCTGGACCGGCACGGACCGGTGCGCGCCGCACCGCTCCGGCCCGGTCATCGTGATGCCCCGATGTCAAGAAGGCGTGAAGAGCGTCTTCACCGATCCTTCACGCCGGAGCCGGTACGATGGCCGCGTGGCAGTGCGGTCCTCGTTTCCGGAGGCGCGGCGCCCGGCCGGCGGCGCCGGGCGGATCCTCGTCGTCGAGGACGAGCCCAGGATCCGGAGAATCGTCCGCGTCTACCTGGCGGCGGCCGGCTACGAGGTCGAGGAGGCCGCGGACGGGCGCCTCGCTCTCGCCGCCTTCGACGCGGCGCCCCCCGATCTCGTCGTCGTCGACCTGCTCCTGCCCGGGCTGTCGGGCGAGGCTCTCGTGCGGGCAATTCGCGAGGTTTCGGACGTGCCGATCCTCATCGCGTCCGCCAAGCGCTCCGATGACGAACGCATCGAGGGCCTCCGGCTTGGCGCCGACGACTACCTGCCGAAACCGTACAACCCGGTCGAGCTCGTCGAGCGCGTGCACGCGATCCTCCGCCGAACGCGGCCCGTCTCCGCGGCCGCCCGCCCGCGAACGTACGCATCGGGCCGGTTGGAGGTCGAGCCGGCGACGCGACAGTACCGTGCTGGCGCCCGGGAGGGTCGCCTGACCCCGACGGAGCTGCGGCTGCTCCTGGCGCTGTCGGCCTCGCCGGGGCTGGTCCTCGATCGCGAGCGGCTGCTCGCCCTCGTCACGAGCGGAACCGGCGAGACGACGCGCACGATCGACGTCCACGTGGCGAACCTTCGCCGCAAGCTGGGCGACGACGCGTCCGCCCCGTGGGCGATCGAGACGATCCCCGACGCCGGGTACCGCTGGGTCGCGCCCGTCGATCGCGAGCCGGCGCCGGCCCGGCGCAGCCGATGAAGCGTCGCGCGTCGCTCGCCTCGCGGCTCGCCCTCGCGATCGGCGGCGCCGTCGCAATTGTCATCAGTGCCGCCGGGTTTCTCGTCGCGGCGAGCGTGATCGGCCGTTTCGACGCGTACCTGGAAGCGGCCCACATGGAGCGCTACACGCAGGCAGCCGCAGCCGCCGCAGACCTCGTGGCAGAGCGCGGCAGCCTCAAGCTTCGCAAGCAGGAGCTCCGCGACCTGGCAGTAGCAGCCGGCGGCCCGCTCGAGATTCGCGACCCGTCCGGCGCCGTCGTGGCGCAGATCGACTCGCTTCCCGGGGTCGGGGCAGGGTCGGCCGGGGGACGACCGGCGACGGGGGCGCCGATCGAGGTCCCCGTGGTGGTCGATGGGACCCAGGTCGGGTCGCTCGTCGTGTATCCCCTCGTGGGTGCGGGGACGCAGCCCGTGTCGGCCCCGGCGGCGTTCCGCGAGGCGGCGGCGTTGATCCTCGGGGTCGCCGGCCTCGGGATCATCCTCGCCAGCGTCATGGTCGCGTGGCTCATCGCCCGGCGCCTGACCGATCCACTTCGCGAGCTCGCCGCCGCGAGCCGGCGGATCGGTGCGGGCGATCTGTCCACCCGCGTGGTTCCGCCGCCCGACGCGGAGGGGCACGAGCTCGGGGTTGCCTTCAACGCGATGGCCGAGAGCCTGGGCCGCTCGGAAACGCTGCGTCGTCGCGCCGCCAGCGACCTCGCGCACGAGCTCGCCACGCCGGTCACCGTCCTCGCTGGGCGGCTCCAGGCGCTGACGGACGGCGTCATCGAGCCGGACCAGGCCGAGCTCGCCGCCACCCGTGACGCGGCGGACGAGGTCCGGCGGCTCGTCCTGGACCTTCAGGAGCTCGCGGCCGCAGAGGGCGCGGCGCTCCAGCGGGCGGTCGAGCGGGCCGACCTCGTCGAGATCGCGGCGGCGGCCGCTGCGACGGCCCGCGCGCTCTTCGCGGAAGCGGGCGTGACGCTTGCGGGTCCACCGGACGGCGCCCCGCCGGTCCCCGTCGAGGTCGACGCACGCCAGGTCGGGCGATGCCTGGCCAACCTCCTCACCAATGCGGCGACGTACACGCCGCGCGGCGGGCGGGCCGAGGTGGAGGTGTCGGCCGCGGGAGGGATCGCGCGAGTGACGGTCCGGGATACCGGCCCGGGCATCCCGGCCGACCACCGGCCGCACGTCTTCGAGCGGTACTACCGCGCCGACTCCTCCAGGCGTCGGACTCCCGGCGCCCTTGGGGGGACGGGGATCGGGCTCACTGTGGCGCGGGAGCTGGCGATCGCCAACGGCGGCCGGCTGTGGGTCGAGGCGACGAGCCCGGCCGGCACCACCTTCGCGTTGGAGCTGCCGCGCGCGGAATAGCGCGGCAGCCCTCCTCCGCCGATGCTCGACGTGGGTGGCGACGCTCGTGGCCGAGGGCGGGGCGCGACGGCGTTCGGACCCGACCTCAGGCGCCGGGTGGCGCGGCCGCGGCCGGCTCGTGCCGCCGTCGCACCGAGGTGCCCGACGGCACGACGAGCTCCCCGAAGTCCGCCGCCTCGACGCGCGGCTCGACGAGGCAGTTGCGCCCGATCCGGGCGCCCGGCGGGATGTGCGTGCGCTCGCCGACGACCGTGATCCCGGTGAACAGCCGCTCCGGCTCGTCGGCGTTCGGGATGCCCCGGTCTTCGCCGGCCCCGACCACTGCGCCGGCGCCCACCCGGACGAACTTGTCGATGATCGCCGTGTCGACCACGGCGCCCGCCCCGATCTCGCTGTCGAGCAGGATCACCGAGTCGCGCACCACCGCTCCCTCGCTGACCTTCACGCCGGGCGAGAGGACCGAGTTGATGACAGAGCCGTTGATGATGCAGCCGTGGCTGATGAGCGAATGGCGGGCCACGGCGTCCGGCCCCAGCTTGGCCGGCGAGCGCTCCTCGGAGCGGGTGTGGATGAGCCAGCTTCGGTCGAAGAGGTCGAGGGGTGGCACGAGCCCCACCAGGTCGAGGTT
>CAZVPS010000142.1:0-5715 GCA_964629105.1 uncultured Anaerolineaceae bacterium | reverse complement strand
GGCGGCCCGCGACCTGGAGGCGGGGGACGTCGAGCGGTCCCTCGGCGCGTCGTATTACGCGATGCTCTACGCCGCCTCCGCAGCGCTCCAGAAGGTCGGCGTCTCGCGTGCGAAGCACTCCGCCGTTATCGCGGCGTTCGGTGAGCAGTTCGCGAAGACGAAGCGCGTCGACGCTCGCTACCACTCGATGCTTCTCGGAGCCTTCGCCTTGCGATCCGTGGCTGACTACGAGACGCACGCCGCCCTGTCTCGGGAGACGGCCGAGGAGACCCTGGGCAACGCCAGGTCCTTCGTGGCCGCCTGTCGCTCGTTGCTCTCCTGATCTGAGGAACGCCGGGGCGGCTGAGGCGCTCTTTCCTGCGCAGGTCCGCTCGATCATGGTCCTTCGAGCCCAGGCCGCTGCGGCGACGGTGCGGCACGCTCTCTCCCGGGCACGTGGAAGAAGTCGCTGAGTCAAGAGGCGGCGCGGGTGCGCCAGACCCCGACCCTTCCGGTGCAATACCCCAACATCTCGTTGTCAACGGTTGTCGCCAGGCGGTGAGAGTCCTGGTAGGAGGAGGCCGATAGCGCTCCCCGCCTCAGGACCGACGAGACCGGATGAGCCCGGCGGCCACGAGGGCGATCAGCGCCCCGTTGGCCGAGCGATCCTCCTGTTCATGCGTCCGGGGGCTACTACGCGAGTCGCCAGGGCCGCGGGTCGGCGCCGTGACCGTCAGGACCAGGTCCCATCCTCGCGCCGGCGGTCCACCTCACGTGGCGGAGCGCCCCGCCCGCTCACCTCGAGCACATTTGACGCTCGCCCAGGTAGGTAGATCGATCGGCAGGCTTTCCGGCGGGCGATCCAGGACGCGGCGAACTCGCGTACGAGTCCTCGGGTGCATGTCGCGGAGGATGGCCGGCTGCCTCGTGCCGCGGAGGATGGCCGGCCGTTGGGCACCGCGGGGGATGGCCGGCCGTTGGGCACCGGTCTACCGGCACCGGTCCCCCGCCCGGGCAGATGCTCGTGCCGGTATGCTCTCCGGTCATGAGCCGGGCCGTCAGCGCCCGCCTTGGTGAGACCGGTGGGAGGAGCAGCGCCCGATGGGCAAGGCGAGCCGCGCGAAGCGGCCGGGAAGCGGGCGCACTGCGGCAGCGACGGAGTCGACGAAGTTGGCGACAGGGTCGGCGAGGTCGGCGAAGCCGGCGTCGGGGGCTCCCTTCATGGGGTTGAGATCCTCCTGCGGACGATCCCGGCAGTCTTCGGCCGCACGGGGAAGTAGCCCGCGAACCCGGGCGGCCGGCCGGCTAGGCTCGAGTCGTCTTGCGGTTCCTTTGAAGCCTCGAGGCGGGACGAATACCTGAACGACCGCCGTCGAGGCATCGCAAGCGTCGGCAGTCAGGTGCTTCGCCCGTCCACACGCCCATGAGGGCATGTACTCCGGCGAAGGCGTCCTTGATCGGCGAGCCCTCGTAGTGGTGGCAGTTGACCATCTTGATCGGCCGCTCGCAATGCTCGTGAACCACGACCTGGTATGCCCGCACGAACGCTTCGGGGAAGTGGAGATGAAAGGCGCGCCTGTAGTTGCGCGCCTTGTCAAGCAACTCGTACTCGTAGCGCGTGCGCTCGTACCGGTCAGAACCGACGGGCCTGAACTCCTCGCGGACCTCGATGCGCGCGAGCGCTGGACTATTCCCGTCGGGTAGTTCCCCGCAGAGCTCATAGTTCAGGATGCCAGCGTCGTCCTCCGCCAGTTCCAGATCTTCGCCGTCGGCCGGCTTGCTGAGAACGACCCCGTATTGCTCGAGGAGCCGCGCGACCTGCTCGAGATAGTTCGCGCATGCCTCGGAGGTCGCGCGCATCTGGGCTCAGGCCGGCTCGACGCGGACTCCGGCGCGAATGTCGCGCACCTGGACCGGCGTCATCTCGATCTCTGGCTCCTCCTCGTTGACGCCGAACTGAACGCTCTCAGACACACGCCGCCGAACGACTCTTCGGACTGGCACCGGCACACCGCTCTCGTAGCGCTCGAGCGCCGGAGCAGGGATCCGATACAGGCGTTCGGATACGCGAATGGCGGGCAAATCACCTCGTTCGATCAGCCGACTCACCGTGTCGTGGCTGACGTGCAGGCGCTCTGCTGCCTCCTTGATGCTGAAGTAACGGCCGGCCATTGCGGGACCTCGATTGCGACCAATGCGACAACCGAGATAATATCGCACTGGACGCACAGGTCAAGTCATCCGCCATCTGTCGATCCGGGGACCCGGGCTCCTGGGCCCACGACCGGGGGCGGCTGCTGTTGCCTGGATCGACATCTTCACTCCGCTTCCAGCACGCCGTCGTCCGCCCGGACTCCCATCGGTTCGAGTCGCGCCAGACGCTGGCGGCGTGGTCGGACGCCACGGCGCGCTTCGAGTCCGGGGTCGCGGGACCGGCCTTCGAGGCGATCGCGCGAGCCTGGACCTCGCGGTACGCCTCCGCGGAGACGTTGGGCGGAACGGCGGCCCGCGTCGGTTCCACCGTGGTCAACGACCGCGCGGGTCGCTCCCGGGTGGAGATCGACGTGGTCGCGCTCGAGGCCGGGGCCGACGACGAGGCCGGCGCGAACCCGACGCTCCTCCTGGTCGGCGAGGCCAAGAGCGGGCCGGACCCGCGAGGCATGGCGGACCTGCACCGACTCGAGCGGGCGAGGGAGCTGCTCGCGGGTCGGGCGCGCGTGGAACGGACGCGCCTTGCGATCTTCGCGGCCGGCGGCTTCACCGCAGACCTGCAGGATGAGGCGACCCGCCGTTCCGACGTGGTGCTCGTCGACCTGGAGCGCCTCTACGCCGGCGCCTGAAGCCTTGTCGAGCGCGCGGTAGCCCCGGTCGGGCAGCCGGTGGTCGGCAGGGGCGCCGGCCGACCTCAGCCAAGGAGCGCGAGCAGAACGCCGGCCGGGACCGTGAGGATCGAGCGCTCCGCGTCGAGGGTCCGCCGGCTGGCCATGATGCCGCGGCCGAATGCCTTGGTCAGCGACTCGTAGTCCTTGCCGGTCGGGCGCGACGCGTACTTGGACTCGAGCGGGATGGGCGGACCGGTCCACCGCGGACGAGCCGGTGAGGATGACCGTGGAGAGCCGGAACGCACGGTCGTGCTCCCGGAGGTGCGCGACGACCTTCGCCCAGCCCTTCACGAACGTCAGCTCATCGAGCACGAACAGCCACGGCGCGGCCTCCGCGGGCCACAGCCGGAGCACTGTCTCGATCGCTTCCTGGAGCTCGACGGCCGTGATGATCGTCTGAAGCGTCAGGAAACACGTGCGCCGGCCAAGGCCGGCGGCGACTCGCTCGGCGATCAGGCGTTTGGTGAGCGTCGTCTTCCCGCTCTGGCGTGGTCCGCGGAGCGTGAAGACAGCCCCCGACGCGAGATCGGGGCGTCAAACGGACGGGGATCCCACGTGAACGCCGCGGCGGCGGCCGCGACGAGGTGCGGGTCGGTTCCAGGTGTCCACGCGGGATCTGTCCACCACGCGTTGAGTCGGTTGATCTGGTCGAGCGTGAGCATGCGGGCCCTATACAACAGAGGGGGGCTTTCGTCCAGTCCGCCAGACAATAGCCCCGCCCTTTGGACGACTACGTCAGCCGAGGCGGGGGCCCGCGAACGGCGACGTGGTTGGTCGAAGGGAAGCTGTGGCGAATCCTCCGAAGCCGTGGTTGTGCCCCACCCCCCACGAGGGCCGCGCGCCACCCCACGTGCGAAGGGGGCCCCCACCGTGTCGGCGGGGGCCCCGTCGGGCTGACGCGAACTCAGCGCCTCGCCACACAGGAAGGGGCCCCGCCGAGTCGACGGGGGCCCTTCGGTCAGCGCTGAAGCAGCGCCGCCGTCACAGCACGCGGAAGACCTCGCGCTGCGAGAAACGGCTGACGGCGTTGTACGGCGTCCGGTCCGCGAAGGAGCGGACGTACCAGAGGCCACCCACGCCGAAGCGGAAGGTGGTCCGGGCCACGCCGACCGCGTCCGTCGCGACGTGCCGCTCGTACCGGAGGACCCAGTCCCCGCCCACGTTCCGGTAGAAGCGGAACGTCACGCGGGACGGCTGGAGGTCCGGGCGCAGCGGCCGGACAGTGGAGCGGAACGTGATGGTCCGCCCCCTGGCGATCGTCATCACGCCCGTGTGGGTCGGGTTGAGGGTCACGGTCTGGCGGACGCCGACCAGGACCACGTTGCTGTTCGCGGCCGAGAGGTCCGGAGCTCCGGCGAACCGGACCCGGTAGTAGCTCGTGGGGGTCGCCCCGTAGGAGTACGTCGCGAAGCCGCTCGAGTTGGTGGTGAGCGTCGCGATCGTCGTCCAGGAGGAGCCATCCGGCGAGCTCTCGAGAACGACCGACCGATTTGCACCGTTCGGCGAGACGGCGACCGACAGGCTGACGCCCGCGCCCCAGGTGATCGTGCTCGCGGAGCTGGAGAGCGCGACCTGCGCCGCCGGTGTCGTCACCTCGAACGGCGCCGAGGTCGCGGACGTGAGCCCCGTCACCGAGGCCACGAGCGTGTAGCCAACGCCCGGCTTGTCGATCGTGCAGCCGGCGAACGTGGCGATGCCGGCCGTGGCGGCCTTGCTCGTCCCACCGGTGCAGGTGAGCGTCGCCCCGTTGGAGTTCGACCCGAGCGAGAGGGTGATCATCGCGGTGGCCCATGGGCCGGTGCGAATGGTGCCACCGATCGCGTCCTGAACTGCGACGACAGGCTGGACCGAGAACGGCACGCCCGCGGCAGCGCCACCGGGCTGGGTCGTGAAGCCGAGCCTGTCCGCCGGCCGGAGCGCAACGTCGAACGCGTCGCTCGTCGCCGGCGCAAGTACCGGCACGGAGGTGGCCGTCAGCCGATAGCCGACAACCGATGCGTCGAGCTTGCAGCCCGTGAAGCTCGCGACGCCCGTGGCGACGGTCTTCGAGAGGCCCCCGATGCAGCTCAGGGCCCCCCCGCCGGGCACGGGCGAGGTGATCGCGAGCGTGACCACTGTCGAGCTGTCGGTGGTGACGGTGTTGCCGAACTGGTCCTGGACGGTGACGACCGGCTGGGTCGCCCAGGCGAGGCCGCCGGTCCCGCCGCCGGGCTGGGTCGTGAAGGCAAGCTTGGTCGCCGGTCCGGCGACGACATTGAACGCGGCACCGGTGATGAGCGCCGGGCCACCAGCCCCGTCGTCGGCGGTCAGGGTGTAGCCGGTGCCCAGGTTGTTGATCGTGCAGCCGGCGAAGCTGGCCACGCCGGCGGTGACGGTCTTGGCCAGGCCGCCCGTGCAGGCGAGGGTGCCCGCCGCCGGGTTGGTCCCGATCGCGAGCGTGACCGAGGTCGCGTTGTCGGTTGTGACGGTGTTGCCACCGGCATCCTGGACGGTGACCGTTGGCTGCGGGGTGAGGGTCGTGACGGTCGGACTCGCCGGGTAGGCGGTGAAGGCGAGCTGGGCGGCCGGGCCGACGGTGATGTTGAACGTGGCGCTCGTCGCAGAGGTGAGCACAGGTGACGACGTGGCGGTCAGGGTGTAGCCCGTGCCCACGGTGTTGATCTTGCAGCCCGTGAAGCTCGCGACGCCCGTGGCGACGGTCTTCGAGAGCCCGCCCGTGCAGGTGAGCGTGCCCGGACCGCCGGTCGCAGGGGTGCCGCCGCTGATCGCGAGGGTGACGACCGTGGCGTTGTCCGACCCGACGGTGTTGCCGAACTGGTCCTGGACGGTGACGACCGGCTGGGTCGCCCAGGCG
>CAZVPS010000141.1:0-5752 GCA_964629105.1 uncultured Anaerolineaceae bacterium | reverse complement strand
TTCACGCTCCGGCTTCCCGTCCAACCGCCAGTTCGTCGTGAAGTCCATGCTCGGAGCGCGCCGAATCCAGCAGAGATCCCGCTCGAACCCGCCGACGGCCGGGCGCGAGAGCCGAAACCCGCGAGCGTCCTAGAATGCACGCCCGATGAGCCGATCGATCCGTCGCGTCCCGCTGCTCGCGCTTTGCCTCGTGCTGGCAAGCGCGGCCGTCGTCGCGGCATGTGGCGGCGCCGCTCCATCCGTCAGCCCGGGGGCCGGCGTCATCATCGTGGGCTCGCCCCTGATCGGCAAGCCGGCGCCGGCCCTGGCGGGCACGACGCTCGACGGTGCCGCATTCGACCTGGCGTCGCAGAAGGGGTCGCCGGTCCTCGTCAACTTCTGGGCAAGCTGGTGCCTGCCGTGCCGCGAGGAGTTCCCGCTCCTGGAGGCCGCCGCGCAGCGCCACGCCGGCGCCGGCCTCGTCGTCGTCGGCGCGCTCTACAAGGACGATCCCGAGCCCGCGCTCGCCTTCGTCGCCGAGCAGGGGGCGACCTGGCCGACCGTGGCCGACCCCGAGCGGTCGATCGGGGCCGCGTGGAAGGTCCTGGGGCCGCCGCAGACATTCTTCGTCGACCGGGAGGGGATCATCCGAGCGGTCCAGGTGGGCCAGGTGCGCGACGCCGCGGAGCTGGACCGCCTGCTCGTCGAGATCCTGCAGTGATGGGAACCACCGGGGCCGTGGGGGCGACCACGCCGGGCACCACGCAGGGCAGCGAGCTCGCCATCTCCGTCCGGCGCCTCCGCAAGCGCTACGGCGAGCTGACGGTCCTCGACGGCCTCGACCTCGACGTCAGGCGCGGCCAGGTCGTGGCGCTCCTCGGCCCGAACGGCGCCGGCAAGACCACGACCGTGGAGATCCTCGAGGGCTACCGGCGCCCGGATGGGGGCGAGGTGCGCGTCCTGGGGCTGGACCCTCGCCGCGACGGCGGCGCGCTCCGACCCCGGGTCGGCGTGATGCTCCAGCAGGGCGGGATCATGCCGGCCGCCCTCCCGCGCGAGCTCATCCGCCTCCACGCCCGCCTCTTCGCCGAACCGGCCGATCCGGACGGCCTCCTGGAGCTGCTGGGGTTGACCCACGCGGCCACCCGGCGCTACAAGCTCCTCTCGGGCGGCGAGAAGCAGCGCCTGGCCCTCGCCATGGCCCTCGTCGGCCGGCCGGAGCTGCTCATGCTCGACGAGCCGACGGCGGGGATGGACCCGGCCGCGAAGGCCGGCGTGCGCGCGCTCATCGGCGATCTGCGGGCGGCGGGTCGAACGATCCTCCTCACCACCCACGAGCTGGCAGACGTCGAGCGCCTGGCGGACCACGTGGTCGTCATCGACCGCGGGCGCCTCCTCGCCGCGGGGACGCCCGCCGAGCTGGTCGCAGGATCCGCGCCCGTGCTCCGATTCCGCCTCGTGGCGACGGATGGCCGCGACCCGGCCGTGAACCACCCGGCCCGCGACCCGGAGACGCTCGCCGGGCTGGGCGCGGCGCTGGGCGGGACGATCGAGGACGACGGGTCGGCCGGCCACCACCGGCTTGCCGGGCGCGAGCCCGACCCCCGGGTCGTGGCCGCCCTCGCCGCCTGGTGCGCCGAGCGGGGGCTCCTCCTGGCCGAGCTGCGCACCACCGGCGGGACGCTCGAGGAGCGCTTCCTCGAGTGATCGCGGAGCCGGGCCCCGACGGCGCGGACGAGGCGGAGGGCGCGGGTGACCCGGGCGCCCAGGCATCCGTCGGGGACGCGGCGTGAACGGCCGGGCGGGCTCGGATGTCCTCCGCCCCGGCGACGGGCGCCCGTCGTCGCCGCTGGCCCGCGTCGCCGCGATGCTCGAGATGGAGCTGCGCCTCACGTCGCGCCGCCTCGAGAACCTCTTCGTCACGCTGGTCCTGCCGGCCGTCCTGCTCGTCTTCTTCGGCGCCATCGAGGTCCTGCCCGACGCCGCGACGGCCGCAGCCGGCGCCCCGCCGATCGACGGAGTGCTGCCGGCCATCCTGGCCACGGCGATCGTGGCGGCCGGCCTCGTGAACCTCGGCATCTCGACCGGCTTCGAGCGCTCGTACGGCGTCCTCAAGCGCCTGGGGGCCTCGCCGCTCACGCGCGGCCAGCTCATCGCCGGGAAGATCGGCACGATCCTCGTCGTCGAGGCCATCCAGGCGGTGCTGCTCGTGGGCCTGGCCGTCGGCATCTTCGGCTGGCGACCCGGCCCCGACTGGAGCCCGCTCGCGGTCGCCGCGGCCGTCGCCCTCGGGACCGCGGCCTTCAGCTCGCTCGGGCTCCTCTTCGCCGGCACCCTGCGCGCCGAGGCGACGATGGCGCTGACGAACGCGCTCTTCCTGCTGGGGCTCCTCCTCGGCGGCCTCCTCGTGCCCGCCCACCAGCTGCCGGGGCTGCTGGGCGCGCTCGCCTCGCTCCTGCCGACCGCGGCCCTCGCCGACGCGCTGCGCGTAGGCCTCGGCGCCAGCACGGGCGATCTCGTCGAGCCGCTCGTCCTCCTCGGAGTGTGGATGGTCGGAACCGGGATCCTGACGGCCCGGACGTTCCGCTGGGAGTGACGGGGCGGGCAGCCTCGGCAGAGGGGGGGGTGACTTGCCCCGGTCCCGCCCACCGCGGCCGCGGAGCCCGACTATCCGGGCTACGACAGCCGGTACCACACGAACACCGAGATGGTCGCCGAGATCCAGGCCGCCGAGGCGGCCTACCCCGGTCTCGTGCAGGTCATGTTGATCGGGGTGAGCTACGGCGGACGCGACATCTGGGTCTCCAAGGTCTCGGACAACGTCGCCGTCTTTGCCGCGCTGACGACCTCGGCCGCCATCTGATGGATACCGACGCGCGTCGGGTCAGCGAACCACGATCCGCCAGTAGGTCGTGGTGCTTCCGTCGGCGAAGTAGAGCTGCGCCCGCAGCACCCACTCCCCGCGCGGCGGGGATCCAAGCGCGATCTCGTTGGCCGAGGCGACGGCAGGGCCGTCGGCGGGGCGGCGCTCTTCGGCGAGCACCCCGAGGGGGTCGTACAGCACGGGCCGTCCCGTGTCGCGCGGGATTGCCGCATAGACGATTCGCCACGCGAACGCGCAGACGTGGCCTTCGACGGAGACGGAGAGCGCCGCGCCCGCCGGCAGCGCGATCGCCGTCGCCGGCACCGGCTCGCCGGCGACGGAGGCGCCCGAGTTGTTCCAGGTTGCGACGCCCAGCTGTCCCTTCCGGGCTCCTGCCCCGCTCACCCTGAGGAGCGTGGCCGGCGGCACCAGGTTGTCGCCCAGGATCGGCTGGCCGCAGGGCGTGCGCGGGCTGGCCACCGGCGCGGGGGGGCTGGGCGCGGGGCGGTCGACCTCGAGGCGGAAGAACGTCGCCTGGGTCCCCAGAGCTGCGGCGCTGGCGTCGAGCAGCTGGCTCTGCACCGAGACGACCCAGTCGCCCCCCACGCCCGGGGCGTGGAAGCCAAACGCCGGCTTGGGGGTGCCGTCCTTGGGAGCGCCGTCGAGGACGACCATCGCGGCCGGGTCGGGTGCGGCGCCGAGCGGCGAGAAGGGCGCCGCGTCGATCACGAGCGTCCCGAGGCAGTAGCGCACGCCAGGATCGCCCGACGTTGCCCAGAGCCTGAGCGGGGCGCCGGCCGCGACGTAAATCGCCTGCGCGATGTCTGGCTGGCGCCAGCCCTGACCGGGCACCACGTTGTCCTCGAGCACGGCAGCGTCGTTGGTGCCCGCCTGCGCACTCCTGTCAGCGTCCCCGACAGCCGAGAGGAAGAGGGCGGCCATACTGCTGGGGTCGAAGGGCGAGCACTCGGGAGGAAGGGCCGCCGATCGCGGGCTGGGCGAGGCTGGGATGGGCGACCGCTCGGGGGCGAGCGTCAGGGTCGGGGCGACCGTCTCGGACGCTGGCGACATGGAAGCGCCCGGTGATGCGACCCCGGCTGGGCCGCAGGCGGCGAACAACGTGATTGTCGCCATGATCGACAGACCCGTGTTCGCGCCACGCCACGCCATCGCTCGAACCGCCCTCTCGTCGCTCCTCTCGGACTTCGAGGAGAGTCCCATGGCGTCCTCTGGCGCGTCAAGAGAAGTCCCGCTATCGCCCTGCGCGATCGCTGGGCGCGAGGTGCCACCACGTTGCCAACACTCCCTGCGGGTCTCGGGGCGGGACGAGGCACGAGACGCGCGCTCCGCGGGATCACTGCAGATCGCGGCGCCGATCGCCCCGTCGTCACCCGCCGGAATAGCAAGAACCCCGGCGGGCGGGCCGGGGTTCTCGACGTCAATAGACAGGCTTGGTTGCGGGGGTCAGATTCGAACTGACGACCTTCGGGTTATGAGCCCGACGAGCTGCCGCTGCTCCACCCCGCAGACGCAGTATGAGCCAGGTAGGCCAAGTTCGTCAACCCGGGCGTCCACGCATCCGGGCGTACCAGCCCACGCCGGCGCGACGCGGGCCCCGGCCGCATGCCGCCACGGCGCAACGGCGCGCCGCCGCGCTACAGTGAGATGCCCTCGTCGGGCCGATGCGCCGCGAGCGAACCGGGAGCCGCCCTGCCGATGTCCGCCGACGACCTCTACGCCGCCGCCCTCGCCGTCCGCGGGCGCGCCTATGCCCCCTATTCGCAGTATCTCGTCGGCGCCGCGCTGCGCGACGAGGCAGGCCGGATCCACGCCGGTGCGAACGTGGAGAACGCCGCCTACCCCCAGAGCCAGTGCGCCGAGGCGTCGGCCATCGGGGTCATGATCGCGGCGGGGGGGCACAGGATCACCGAGGTCCTCGTGATCGCCGACGGGTCGCTGGGCCTCCCCTCCCCATGCGGCGCCTGCCGGCAGCGGCTCCGCGAGTTCACGTCCCTCGACGCGCCCGTCCACCTCGCCGGCCTGGCCGGCGTCATCCGCACCGTGACGCTGGGCGATCTTCTCCCCTTGAGCTTCGGGCCCGAGCACCTCGGCAAGGAGGCCGTCCGATGACGCACGCGGCGATCGACCCGGCGACCCTCGCCGCCGACGTCCTGCGCGAGCGCGCGCCCGGCTTTCGGCCGCGCCTCGGGATCGTGCTGGGCTCGGGCCTGGGCGGCCTCGCCGACGCCCTGGACGACGCCGTCGCCGTCCCATACGCGGAGATCCCGGGCTTCCCGCCCTCGACCGTTGCCGGCCATGCCGGACGGTTCGTGCTGGGAACGCTGGACGGCGTCCCGGTCGCCTGCATGCAGGGGCGCTTCCACCTCTACGAGGGCCACGGGCCGGCGGTCATCAAGCTCCCCATCCGCACCTTCGCGGCGCTTGGCGTGGAGGCCCTCCTCCTCACGAACGCGGCCGGCTCGCTGCGGGCGGAGGCCGAACCGGGCAGCCTCATGCTCATCACCGACCACCTCAACTTCATGTGGACGAACCCGCTCGTCGGCCCGAACGACGACGCGTGGGGCGAGCGCTTCGTCGGCCTCGAGGACGCCTACGACCCGGAGCTGCGGGCGAGGCTTGCGCGCATCGCCGGCGATCTGGGGATCCGCCTCCACGAGGGCGTCTATTGCTCGCTCCTGGGCCCGCTCTTCGAGACGCCGGCCGAGATCCGGGCGTACAGGACTCTCGGTGCCGATGCGGTCGGGATGTCCACCGTGCCGGAGGTGATCGTCGCCCGTCACGCCGGGATCCGGGTGGCGGCGATCAGCGCGATCACCAACCTCGCCGTGGGCATGAGCGCCGAGCCGATCGACCACGAGCAGACGCTGCGCGGCGCGGCGTTGGCCGCCG
>CAZVPS010000140.1:0-5763 GCA_964629105.1 uncultured Anaerolineaceae bacterium | reverse complement strand
TCCGCCGGCCCGCGGGCATCGCTCGGACTCCTCAGCCCGGGCGACCGGCCGATCGGGCGCGGCGACCGGTTCACCGTGGCGTTCGGGATCTGGGGCGCGCTCAACTGCCGGGCGGGCTTCGTGGTCGAGGACGCGGCCGAGCTCCCCGCCGGCATCGGCGACTACGTGGAACGGCTGGTCGGGCCGTACTTCGAGGCGGTCGCGGAGTGGTACGCGGCCCTCCGCGTCGGGCAGACCGGGGGCGCCTTGCAGGCGATCATCGACCGCCATCTCGGCGACCCGTTCTTCGGGATCTTTCTCAACCCGGGCCACCAGATCCACCTCGACGAGTGGGTGAACTCGCCCGTGGCTCCGGACTCCACGATCGAGCTCCGCTCGGGGATGGCCCTCCAGGTGGACATCATCCCGGCGACGGGGACCGACTACTTCACCACCAACATCGAGGACGGCGTGGCCCTCGCGGACGCGTCGCTCCGCGCGGTGCTCGCGGACCGCCACCCGGACGCATGGCGACGCATCCAGGCGCGCCGCCGTTTCATGGGCGAAGCGCTGGGGATCGCCCTGCACCCGGACGTCCTGCCGTTCTCGAACCTCGCCGCGTTCCTGCCGCCGTTCCTGCTCCGGCCGGACCGGGCGATGACGCTGGCGAGCTAGGGGCCCGCCGGCAGCGGACGACGGGGCCCCCGGTACTTCCCGCCGAAGGCGCCGGTACGCCCGGGCCCGATCGCGCACGGCTCGCCCCGCGCATCATGGCCACGTGCCGGACGCCCGGCCGAGACGCCGGGAGGTTCCCGGTTGACCGGCGCCGGTGGGAGCTGCATGCCGTTCTGGAGTCGCCACTCGGCCGAGGAGCGACTGTTCTGGGCAAGGGACGATCGATTCGCGCGCGGCGTGGGCGATGCCGCGCCCGGCTCGCACGTCCTCGATCTCGACGCGGGGTGGTGCGTCATCGGCCCCGCGGCCGCGCTGGACGACGTGGTCGTTGCCGGCCTCGCCAACGGTCGGCCCTACGGGCTCGTCGCGATCGACCCCGCCGCCCCCGCCCCGGATCGATATCTCCACGCCCTGACGGATGCCGTCCGGCAGTCCGGGATCGCCGACCGCATCGGGATGGACCAGTCGCCGCTCGTCGCCGCCGGCAAGCTCCTGGACTACTTCTTCACCCTCCGGAGCCGCCATCACGTCGTCTTCCAGCCACTGGTGGACCTCCGCACGCTCCGCACCGCGGAGTGGGAGTGCCTCTTCCGGCCCGAGATGCCGATGCTCCCCCAGTCGATCAGCGGGATCGTCGACGCGGCGATCGCGACGGGCCGCTCCGTCGACCTCGACCTGTTCATCGTGGAGCGGATCCTGGCCCGCGTCGCGGAGGTCGTGGCGTCCGATCCGCCACAGCCCCTGCGCCTTGCCATCAACCTCGCGCCGGCGAGCTTGCTCGACCCGCGCTTCGACCCACGGATCCTCGCGAGCCGGGTGCGCGCGGCCGGCCTCTCGCCGCGCCAGGTCACGCTGGAGTGCACGGAGCAGCAGGCGATCCCGGACGTCGCACGTCTCAAGCGGGCCGTCCGAGCCCTGCGCCGGCTCGGCTTCGGCGTCGCCGTCGACGACGCCGGCGCCGGGTACGCCTCGTTCACGCTCATCGCGGCGCTCCGGCCCAGCGCCATCAAGATCGACCGCGAGATCGTCCAGGGGAGCGGGCGGGACGTGGCCAAGCGCGCCCTCATCGAGGCGTTCGTCGGCTTCGCCCGACGGATCGATGCCCGGCTCGTCGCCGAGGGCATCGAGAGGCGTGCGGACCTGGCCGTCCTCGTCGACGCCGGCGTCGATCTGGGGCAGGGATACCTCCTGGGGCGCGCAGTCGCCGAGCCTGTGGAGCCGCCGCGGCGGCGAACACAGGCCGCCTTCGAGGCGATCCGCACGCGCCGCTCGGTGAAGGTCGAGCCGGTTCCGGCGCCCGTCCCCGCGCTCATCTCCGACGGGACGGGCTGAGCCCCGGCCTCGCTACCGCGCCGCCTTGTGGTCCGCGAGCGCGGTGACCAGCTCCCCGCAGAAGGCCGGGATGTCCTCCACGACCCGACCCCAGACGAGGTTCGCGTCGCGGAAGGCCGGCTCGTCCACCCAGGTCGCCCCGGCGTTCACCAGGTCGTCCTTGATCCCGAGCGACCCCGTCGAGCGGCTCCCCGCGACGATGTGGGCGGAGATCGCGATGAGCCCCCCGTGGCAGATGATCCCGATCGGCTTGCCCGCCGCGTGGATGGCGGCGACGAAGTCGGTCACGGCGGGGTAGCGGCGCAGCTTGTCGGGCATGTGACCGCCGGGGATCACGAGGCCGTCGACCTCGTCGGGGTCCACGTCCCCGATCGCGACGTCGACGGGCACCTCCAGGCCGTTCTTGCCCCGGACGGTGGCGGGGGCGAGGCCCAGCGAGGTGACGCGCGCGCCCGCCTCCCGGAGGCGCATCACGGTGACCCAGTACTCCAGGTCCTCGACGCCCTCGCCGGCGAGGACCGCCACGTGCATCCCGTCGAGCTCCATCGCTCCTCCGTCCGCCGTGGCCTCGGTGCCGCGGCGCTCCCGCCGAGGATACGCCGACTCCCGCCCGGCGGGCCGGTGCCGTACGATCGTGCCATGCCTGACCCGACGGCCCTCACCGGCCGCATCCGCGACTTCCTCGCGGCGCCCGGCCGCTTCGCCACGCTCGCCACCATCGACCCCGATGGTGCGCCCCGCCAGGCCGTCGTCTGGTACGGCCTCGAGCCCGACGGGCTGATCACGGTCAACAGCGCGGACGGCAGGCGCTGGCCGGCCAACCTGCGCCGTGATCCGCGCTGCTCGCTGACCGTCCCCGACGGGGCCGACGGCTACGCCTTCGTCGCCCTCGTCGGCCGGGTCGCCGAGATCGTCGACGACCAGGCCGTCGCGCAGGCCGACATCGCGGCGTTCGCCCGCCGCTACCACGCGGACGACCCGGAGAAGGCCGAGCGGCTCATCGTCCGATTCGCGACCCAGCACCGGGTCTCCTTCCGGATCGAGATCGTCGGCGCCCACGACCACCTGGAAGACTGACCGCCGTGAACCGCGTCGCCCGCGCCTGCAACGCCCTCGCGGGGCGGCTCATGGCCCTGACCGGCTGGGTCGGCGAGCTTGGGACGACCGGGGCGCGGACCGGGCGACCCCGCCGCGCCCCGGTCGGGTACGTTGCGCGCGCCGACGGGTCGCTGCTCGTCGGCTCGGAGCGCGGCAACCGCGGCTGGGCGGCCAACCTGCGGGCGAACCCCGCGGCCACGTTCACCGTGAAGGGCGTCGCGCGACGCTACCGGGCCCGCCTCGTCGACTTCGACGAGCGCACGGCGGCGATCGCCGCGCTGCGCGCAAGGTTCGGACGCTGGGCCGCCGGCACCGACTGGGGCGACCTCTTCATGCTCGAGCCCGAGGCGTAGGCGTGCCCCACGTCCGCTTCGGCGCCCAGCTCTGGAGCCAGGCGACCGACTGGCCGGGGTTCCTCGCGGCCGCCGTGGCCGCCGAGGAGGCCGGCTGGGACGCCGTCTGGACGTGGGACCACCTCCACGCGATCTTCGGGCCGTGGGAGCAGCCGGTCCTCGAGGGCTGGCTGGCCATGGGCGCCGTCGCGGCGCGGACGTCCCGGGTCCGGGTCGGGCTGATGGTGGGCGCCAACACGTTCCGCAACCCGGGCCACACGGCGAAGCTCGCCGCCACCCTGGACCACGTGTCCGGTGGGCGCGCCGACCTGGGCATCGGCGGTGCCTGGTTCGCCCGCGAGCACGAGGCCTTCGGAATCGACTTCGGGGCGAGCGTCGGCGAGCGCCTGGACCGGCTCGACGAGGCCGTCGAAGTGATACGCCGCCTCCTCGACGGCGAGCGCTTCAGCCACGCGGGCCGCTTCTACCGGTTCGACGACGCGCTCCTGCGCCCGCGCCCGGTGCAGGACCACCTCCCGATCCTCGTCGGCGGCGGCGGGCCGAAGAAGACGCTGCGCACGGTGGCCCGGCGGGCCGACGCGTGGAACACGAACGGCACGCTCGACGAGGTCGCCGCGCGCGACGCGATCCTCCGCGAGCACTGCGCGGCTGTCGGGCGCGACCCCGCCGCGATCGAGCGGACGGTCAGCTTCCCCATCGTCCTCCGCGACGACCCCGCCGACGCGGCCCGCGTCTTCCGCGCCCTGTGCGACGCGAACGGCACGCCCGACGCCGGAAACGTGCCGACGCTCCTCGGCCCGCCCGAGCTCGTCGCCGCCGCGATCCGCCCCTACGTCGAGCTCGGCTTCGCCACGATCGTCGTGCGCCTGCCGGCGCCGTACGACGCCGAGACCATCGCCCGGATCGGCGAGGTCCGCGCCGTGCTGGCCGGCTGAGGGACCGCGGTGCCGCGTGTCGTCGCGCTCGCGGGCGGAGTCGGGGGGGCGAAGCTCGCCCACGGGCTCCAGCAGGTCCTCGCACCCGGCGAGCTAACGGTCGTCGTCAACACCGCCGACGACGCGGAGTTCCACGGCCTCCTCGTCTGCCCGGACCACGACACGGTGGCCTACACCCTCGCTGGTCTCGCCGACCGCGAGCGCGGCTGGGGCCTGGCCGGGGAGACGTGGGCGGCGGCCGCGATGCTGGAGCAGCTGGGCGAGCCGGCCTGGTTCCGCCTCGGCGACCGCGATCTCGCCCTGCACGTCCACCGGACGCAGCGGCTCCGGGAGGGGGTCCGCCTCACGGAGGTCAACCGCGGGATCCAGCGGGCGCTGGGCGTGGCGACGCCCATCCTGCCGATGGCGGACGAGACGGTCCGCACCCGCGTCCGGACGCCCGACGGCTGGCTCGCCTTCCAGGACTACTTCGTGCGCCTCCACCAGGCGCCCGACGTGCTCGAGGTCGCCTTCGCCGGGATCGAGGAGGCCCGGCCGACGCCCGAGGTCGCGGCGGCCCTGGCCGCGGCCGAGGCCATCGTCATCTGCCCGTCCAACCCGTTCGTCTCGATCGGCCCGATCCTCGCCGTTCCCGGGATGCGCGCCCTGCTCGACGCGGCGCGGGCGTGCGGTGTCCGGGTCTCCGCCGTCTCGCCCCTCGTCGGCGGACGCGCGCTCAAGGGCCCCGCCGACCGGATGGCGCTCACCCTCGGGGCGGAATCGAGCGCGACCGGGATCGCCCGCCTCTACGCCGGGCTGATCGACGCGCTCCTCGTCGATGGGATCGACGCGGGCGAGGCGCCCGCGATCGCGGCGCTCGGGATCGAGCCCGTTGTGGGCCCGACGGTCATGACCGACGACGCGTCCCGGGCCGGCCTGGCAGCCGCGGCGGTCGCGGCGGCGTCGCGCGGAGCGTCCTGACCGCCGGGTCCGGCCTCGTCTAGGATCGACCCGTGCCGGACCGTCGTCTCACCCTCGAGTGGATCGTCGCCCTCGTCCCCGTCCGGGGGCTGGAGGGCGCGAAGGCGCGCCTCGGCGAGGCGCTCGACGCGGAGGAGCGGCGGGCGCTCGTGGAGCGCCTCCTCGCCCGCACGGTCGCGGCCGCGGCGGCGACGCCGGGTGTGGCCGAGGTCGTCGTCGTCTCGCCGGACCCGGAGGTCCTCGCCCTGGCGGCCACGCTGGGCGCGCGCGGCGTCATCCAGGAGGACGGCGGGCTGAACGAGGGGCTCGATGTGGGTCGCGCGTGGGCCGTCGCGGCCGACGCCGACGCCGTCATCGTCGTCCCGGCCGACTTGCCGGCCGTCAGCGCCGCGGAGCTGGCCCGGATCGACGATGACGGCGGCGGCGCCGGC
>CAZVPS010000139.1:0-5765 GCA_964629105.1 uncultured Anaerolineaceae bacterium | reverse complement strand
ACGAGTACATCGCCTTGTGCGCCTCCACCGCCGTGCTTACACTCGGCAGCGTGGCGATCTTTCGCACGTTCGAGCGCGTGGCGCGCGAGCGCGGCCTGATCGACCAGACGACCGGCAGCTGAGGCCGGACAACGTCCCGCGGGAGGCGGGTCGGGGGAGGCGTCATGCGTATCTACGACGGGAGCCCGCGCCAGGACTTCGAAGAGGTCCTGCGCTCGATCGGGGCCTTTCTCGATCAACGCGGGATGCGCGACGTCCTCCTGCTCGAGGCGCCCGACGGGTTCATCGTCCAGGGCCTTGTCGTGGAGGGTGGCAGCGGCACGTGGTCGGAGTCGGTGGGGCGCCAGGTCAAGGAGACCCTCACGTTCCTCGACGACGACATCGCCCGCTTCATGGAGGAGGCCGTGACGCGACGCGGTGCGGAGGCCGGAACGGCGCCCGACTGGTCGAAGGCGGGCTACTATGAGAAGTCCCTCCGCGTCATCGGGCGCTGGATGGACGGCCAGCGACCGCACGACGTCTTCTTCTTCGAGCAGGGCGGCGCCTTCGTGGTTCGCATGCAGATGGTCGGGCAGGCCGGGGCGCATCACACCCTGGCCGAGTTCACGAAGGACGACATCGAGGCGCTGATCAGCGAGGGGCCGCAGCGTCGACAGTAGGACCCTCGCACAAGGAGGAAGGCCATGAAGGCTCTCAAGACCGTGGCGACCATCCTGGGGATCCTCCTCGCGGCGGCCGTCGTCATCCCGCTCGTTGTGCTCGCCGGGCTCTTCGTCTGGCTGAAGCTGACCGAGGAGAGCGACGAAGAGGCCCTCGAGCTCGAGCAGGAAGGCGTCTGACTCCCATCGACGAGACGACGGCCCCGGCGCCGCGCGCGGCGACCGGGGCCGTTTCCATGCCCGGCGGCGACGGGCGACCGGCGGCCGGTGCCGGCACCCGCGCCCGAGCGGACGCACGGCGCCTCGCGGAGGCCGGAGCCCTCCTCGTGATGGTCGCCTGGGCGGCCAACTTCGTGATCGTGAAGGACGCGATCGCGACCGCGCCGCCGGTCGGCTTCGCGTTCGTCCGGTTCCTGCTCGCCGGGCTGGTGCTGCTCGCGATCCTGCGCTGGCGCGAGGGATCGGCAGGGATCCCGCGCGCGCTCGTCGTTCCGCTGGCGATCCTCGGCGGGCTCGGCTACGGGGTCTACCAGGTGCTCTGGGCGAGCGGCCTCACGGTGACCACCGCCGGGACCTCGGCGCTCCTCGTGGCCACGACGCCGATCTGGACCGTGCTCGTGGCCGTGGCGATCCGGACGGAGGCACCGCACCGGGCGCGGTTCGCGGGCGCCGCGGTCGGGCTCGGCGGGGTCGCGCTCGTCGTCGCTGCGCGCGGCCTGGACCTCGCCGCGACCGGGCTCGGCGACCTCCTCACGCTGGCTGCCGCCGTCTGCTGGGGCTCGTACCTCGCACTGTCCGCGCCACTCCTGGCGACGCTCTCGCCGCTGCGGCTGACCACCTGGGCGATCCTCTTCGGGACGGTCGTGATGGCGATCCCGGGGAGCGTCCAGCTGGCGGGAGCCGGCGGCGCGTGGGTGACCCCCCAGACGATCGTCGCCATCGCCTACTCGGGGATCGTGGCCGGCGGCCTCGCGAGCGTGCTGATCTTCCGGGCGATCGCCGTCGTGGGGCCCAGCCGGGTGGCCAACCTCCAGCTGCTCGTCCCGGCGCTGGCCGTGCTCTTCGCGGCGCTGGTGCTCGGCGAGCCGGTCCTCGTGGGCCAGGTGCTGGGCGGCGCCGTCATCGTCGCGGGTATCCTCATCGCCCGGCGCGCCCCGGCCGGACCGCCGCCCGGCGGACGACGCGTGCCCGAGCCCACCCCCCTGCTGGAGGCCTGACCCGCCGATGATGCCGCGGAAGCCGGAGTGGTCGCTGGCCGTCGACTGCCACAACCTGCTCGGCGAGGGACCCTGGTGGGACGCGCGGACCGGGACGCTGCTCTGGGTCGACATCGACGGTCGCCTGCTGCAGCGACATGACCCCCGGTCGGGTCGCACGAGCGCGCGGAAGCTCGACCAGATGGCCAGCGCCGTCGTGGCCCGGGGGGCGGGCGGCCTGGCCCTGGCGATGGAGGACGGCGTCTGGGTCACGGACACCGACGCGGGCCTTGCGCGCCGCATCGCCGCCGTCGAGGCCGACGACCCCCTGACCCGACTGAACGACGCGGCGTGCGACAGCGCCGGCCGGCTGTGGGTCGGGTCGATGGCCCGCGATGCCCGGCCCCGGGCGGGAGCCCTGTACCGGGTCGACCCGGACGCGTCGGTGGAGCGGGTCCTCGTCGACGTGACGATCTCGAACGGGATCGACTGGAGCCCGGACGACCGGCTCATGTACTACGTCGACTCGGCGTTGCGCCGGGTCGACGTCCTCGACTACGACCTGGCGACGGGTCGCGCGAGCGGCCGTCGGACCCTGGTCGATCTCCCGGAAGACGCGGGCCTGCCCGACGGCCTGACCGTCGATGCGGAGGGCTACCCGTGGGTGGCGATGTGGGACGGGTGGTCGGTGCGGCGGTACCGTCCGTCGGGCGACCTGGACCGGATCGTCCGCCTCCCCGTCGGCAGGGTCACGAGCTGCGCGTTCGGCGGCGCGGATCTCGCCGACCTGTACGTCACCTCCGCCAGCACGGGCCTCTCGGACGTGGATCGGCTCGAGCAGCCCCTGGCGGGCGGGCTCTTCGTCGTGAGGCCGGACGTTCGCGGACGGGAGGCCACGCCGTTCGGCGGGTGAGCGGCTCGCGCTGCTCCTCGAGGGTCGCGCCGCCGTGGGCGACTACCTGGTGCTCGGCCACGTAGGGCATCAAGGACCTCGAGCATGCGGGCGGACGAGGGGCGCCGGCCCGATCACAGCACAGCAGCCGGTCCCGGCGCCGGAAGGGCGCCCTGCGCGGCGCGTGTGTCGCCCGTATCCTCGGGCGCATGAGCCGTGCCTCGCCCGCGCCCGTCTTCTCCGCAGGCGGCGCCCCGATCAGCGTCCTCGTCGATTACGACGGCACTGTCTCGCGGCGCGACATCGGCACCGAGCTCCTCTCCGAGCACGCTCTCGTCGATGAGGCCGTGGTCGCCGCGAAGGAAGCCGACTACGACGCGGGACGGGCGGGCTCGCGCGAGCTGATGCAGTGGGACATGGAGGTCCTGCCGCGAGACGGGGAGCTGCTGCGGTCCGTGGCCGCCGCGGTCCCCCAGGACGAGACCTTCGCATCCTTCGTGGCGGCCGTCCGCGAGGCCGGAGCCGCGATCGAGATCGTGAGCGACGGGCTGGGCTTCTACGTTGCCTCGAACCTCGCGGGCCTGGACCCCGCCCTGGCCGACCTCCCGGTCGCGACCAACGGGAACGACGTGGACGGCGATGGGCGGTTGGCCTTCCCCTACGGCCACCCGGCGTGCTTCGTGTGCGGCACCTGCAAACGCGAACGCGTGCGGGCCCACGAGGCGGGCGGGCGCGTGGTGATCTTCATCGGCGACGGGCAGAGCGATCGCTACGCTGCCCACCACGCCGACATCGTGTGGGCCAAGGACGCCCTCCTCGCGTGGGGCCGGGCCACCGGCCGCGACTTTCGCGCCTGGGACCGCTTCTCGGAGATCGAGGCCTGGTTCGTCGACGCTCTCGCTGACGGCCGGCTCCCGGCGACGGGCGCTGACCTGCCGGCCTGGCGCGCGACGCACCGCCCGCTCGCGCCCGACTTCATCTGCGGCCCGGAGGCGTGGGGCGACGGGCGGACGGTCCCGAGGCCCCTCGACGGGCCGGCGCCCGGAGTCGGAGGGTCATAGCGGGCGGCGTGCGCTGCAGGCCCGCGCTGCAGACCCGCGCTACCCCCAGCGCTCGAAGCGGGCGAACTCCTCGAAGGGCACCCAGCCGCGCCTGAGCGACGGCGAGCGGACGTCGGGAAGGGGCCGCCCCACGGGCATGACCCCGATCGGGACGAACTCGTCGGGGATGCCCAGCTCGGTGCGGAGGGCGGCCGGGTCGAAGGCGCCGGCGAACCCGGAGGCCAGCCCGGCGTCGACCGCGGCCAGCATGATCACCATCGTCGTGCACCCGATGTCGACGAACCAGTAGGGGACGGGCCATTCGATCTCCCGCCCGTCCTCGTCCACCTTGTCGGGCTCGCGGTAGCGGCGGTGGTAGATCTCCTCCGAGACGCACGGGACGAACTGGGCGGCGCACTCGGAGATCCAGGGCCCCATCCCAAGGTCGGCGTAGGCTCCCTCGCCGCAGATCCGGGCGACCCGTCGGCGAGCTTCCGGATCCGTCACCACGACCAGGCGCTGACCCTGGCTGAAGCCGGCCGAGGGCGTCCGCTGGGCGAGCCGGGCAATCCCCTCGATCACCGCGGGCTCCACCCCGACCTCCGCGAAGCGCCGGACGGCCCGCCGCTTCATGACCACGTCGCGGAACTCCATCGCTCGCTCCTCCCGCATCCTCTGCCCGGGTTCGCGGCCGCCGGTTGACTCCAGGGCGCAACCGCCCTGCGGGCCCGGCCGCTGGCGTCGGTGCCCCGGATCCGGTAGCATCGGAAAAACCCCGGAGGAGCGCGGCCCATGGCGAAGTATGTCTTTGTGACCGGAGGCGTCACCTCCTCGCTCGGCAAAGGCATCACCGCCGCCAGCATCGGGCGCATCCTCAAGTCCCGCCGCGTCTCCGTCTCCGTCCTCAAGCTCGACCCCTACATCAACGTCGACCCGGGGACGATGTCGCCCTACCAGCACGGTGAGGTCTTCGTCACCGACGACGGCGCCGAGACGGACCTCGACCTCGGGCACTACGAGCGATTCATCGACGAGAACTTCTCGCAGCTCTCCAACGTGACGACCGGCCGCATCTACCAGGCCGTCATCGCCAAGGAGCGCCGGGGCGACTACCTGGGCGGCACGGTCCAGGTGATCCCCCACATCACGAACGAGATCAAGGAGCGGATCCAGCGCGTCAGTCGCGACGGCGGCGCCGACGTCGTCATCGTCGAGGTCGGCGGGACGGTCGGCGACATCGAGAGCCTCCCGTTCCTCGAGGCGATCCGGCAGATGCGCAAGGATGTCGGGCGCCAGAACGTGGTCTACGTCCACGTCACCCTGCTGCCGGCGCTCCAGGCGACCGGTGAGCTCAAGACGAAGCCGACCCAGCACTCCGTGAAGGAGCTGCGCGGGATCGGCATCCAGCCCGACGTGATCATCCTGCGCTCCGATCACCCGGTCTCCGACGAGATCCGGGAGAAGATCTCCCTCTTCACCGACGTCGCCTTCGAGGCCGTGATCCCGGCTGAGACCGCGGAGACGATCTACGAGGTCCCGCTCATGTTCGAGGAGGCGGGCCTCGGGGACCTTCTCGTGCGCGACCTCGGGCTCGGCGCGACGGCCGCGGCGCCGGACCTGGCCGCCTGGCGCGACCTCGTCGAGCGGATCAAGCGACCGAAGCCGGAGCTCGAGATCGCCCTCGTCGGCAAGTACATCGAGCTGCCGGACGCGTACCTCTCAGTCACCGAGTCGCTCAAGCACGCCGGCTGGGCCAACGGCGTAGACGTGAAGGTCCGCTGGGTCAGCTCCGAGACACTGACCGACGAGAATCTCGAGCGCGAGCTCGGCGGCGCGGCCGGCGTTCTTGTTCCGGGGGGCTTCGGCCACCGCGGGATCGAGGGCAAGGTCCTGGCCGCCCGCTGGGCCCGCGATCAGCGGATCCCGTACCTGGGCCTCTGCCTGGGGCTCCAGTGCGCGGTCATCGAGCTGGCCCGCC
>CAZVPS010000138.1:0-5938 GCA_964629105.1 uncultured Anaerolineaceae bacterium | reverse complement strand
GAGCGGAGGAATCTGATGCGGAGCTTCCTGGGCCGGGACATCCTGTCCCTCAAGGATTTCAGCCGGGACGAGTTCTCCCGGGTCTTCCAGGTCGCCGACGACCTCGCCCCGTTTGCCCGGGACCGCCGGAACACGGACCTGCTGAAGGGCAAGTCGCTCCTGACCGCCTTCTACCAGCCGAGCACCCGGACCCGGCTCTCCACCGAAGCCGCCATGCACCGCCTGGGCGGGCACGTCCTCGGCTTCTCCGATTCGAAGATGACGCGCGCCGGCGACTTCTACCAGGAGTCGATCAAGGACACGTTCCACATGCTGGAGTACTACGCCGACGTCATCGCCATCCGGCACTTCCTCCAGGGCGCGCCGGCCGAGGCGGCGAAATGGGCGTCGGTCCCGGTCATCAACTGCGGCGATGGCTGGGGCGAGCATCCGACCCAGGTCCTGACCGACCTGTACACGATCAAGCACGAGATGGGGAGCCTCGACGGGCTGACCTATCTCCTGGTCGGCGACATGCGGATGCGGACGATGCACTCGATCCTGTACGCGCTGTCGCAGTTCGACGCCGAGGCGATCGTCGTCGGTCCGCCGGACATGTCCCTCCTGCCCGAGTTCAAGGCCGAGCTGGACCAGCTGAACGTGGCCTATCGCGAGGCCGGCGACGTCCGCGACGTCATCGGCGAGGCCGACGTGATCTACATGGAGCCGGTCGTCCAGGCCGACTACACGGCGTCGCGGGTCGAGCGCGCCGGCGAGACCGGCCTGACGCCGCCGGAGTACGTCGTCACGCGGCAGCTCCTGCGCGAGAAGGCCAAGCGGTCCTCGATCATCCTCCACTCGCTCCCCCGCATGGACGAGCTCCCCGAGGACGTCGACGCCACCCGCCACCAGCGCTACTGGGTCGAGGCCTTCAACGGCGTCTGCCTGCGGATGTCGCTCCTCTCGCTCGTCCTCGGCGCGGCGGAGTAGGGGCTCGCCATGCAGACCAACCTGCGAGGTCGCGACCTCATCAGCCTCCAGGAATGGACGAAGGAGGAGATCGACACCGTCCTTGAGGTCGCCCTCCAGCTGAAGCGGGAGCGGGCCCTCGGGATCCCGCACCCGCTCCTGCGGGACCGCGTCCTGGCCATGCTCTTCTTCTTCTCGTCCACCCGGACCCGGGCCTCGTTCGAGGCCGGGATGGCCCAGCTGGGCGGCCACGCCCAGTTCATCGAGAGCCGGACCACTCAGATCGCCCACGGCGACACGCCCAAGGAGATCGGGGAGATCCTGGGCCGCTACAACGACGGCATCGCCATCCGCAACGTCGACTGGGGCGTGGGCAACCAGTACATCCGGGACGTCGCCGCGGCCAGCCGGGTGCCCGTCCTCAACATGCAGTGCGACCTCTTCCACCCCCACCAGTCGCTCGCCGACCTCCTGACGATCAAGGAGAAGAAGGGCGACCCGCGGGGCCGCACGATCGCCATCAGCTGGGCCTACGCGGCCAGCTACCAGAAGCCGATCAGCGTCCCCGTGGACCTCTCGCTCCTCACCACCCGCTACGGGATGAACGTGCGCCTGGTCCACCCGCCGGAGTTCAAGCTCCCGGCCGACATCGTCGACCAGGCGGCCGAGAACGCCCGGCGCTCGGGCGGCTCGTTCGAGCTGCTGGACGACTTCGAGGCCGGGATGCGCGGCGCCGACGTCGTCTACGCCAAGAGCTGGGGCGCCCTGCTCACGGCCAAGGACGAGACCGAGGGCGCCGAGATCGCCAAGAAGTACACCGACTGGATCGCCGACGAGCGGCGGATCGGGATGGCGGCCGAGGACGCGATCTACATGCACCCGCTCCCCGCCGACCGGGGCGTCGAGGTGGCGGACGCCGTCATCGACGGCCCGCACTCGGTCGTCTACGACGAGGCCGAGAACCGGCTGCACGCCCAGAAGGCGGTGATGGCCCTCACGATGCGCTGAGGGTCGAACCCGCGAGGACGATCGGCCGCGGCCCCACCGGTCGCGGCCGAACCCACCGTCAACTGATTCGTGCACCGGCCCGGGTGCCGGGGAGGGATGGGATGGCAAGTCCCCTCATGGTGGTTGCGATCGGCGGCAACGCGCTGATCAAGGACAAGCAGCACCAGTCGGTTCCCGACCAGATGGCCGCCCTCGAAGAGACGAGCCACCACCTGGCCGCGATCGTCGCCGACGGGTGGCGCCTGGCGATCGGCCATGGCAACGGGCCGCAGGTCGGCTTCATCCTGCGACGGTCGGAGCTGGCGGCCCACGAGCTGCACGAGGTGCCGCTTGACGTCTGCGGCGCTGACTCGCAGGGCGCCATCGGCTACGAGCTCCAGCAGGCGCTCGGGCATGACTTCACCCGCCTCGGGCTCGACAAGCAGGCCGTCACGGTCGTGACGCAGGTCGAGGTCGACCGGAGCGACCCGGCCTTCGCGAACCCGACCAAACCGATCGGCTCCTTCCTCGATGACGAGACGGCCGCCAGGCGCCAGGCCGACGGTTGGACCGTCGTGGAGGACGCCGGCCGCGGCAAGCGCTGCGTGGTCGCCTCGCCCAGGCCCAAGCGGATCGTTGAGCTCAACGCTGTCAAGGCACTGGCCGACGCCGGGTTCATCGTCATCACCGTGGGCGGGGGCGGGATCCCCGTGGTCGCGGACGCCGCCGGCAACCTCCACGGCGTCCCCGCGGTGATCGACAAGGACTTCGCGAGCTCGCTCCTCGCGAGCGAGCTGGGCGCCGACCTGTTCGTGGTCGCGACCGCGGTCGACCGGGTTGCGCTCGACTTCGGCCGGCCGGAGCAGCGCTGGGTGGACCATATGACCCTGTCGGAGGCCAAGGCCTACCTGGCCGAGGGGAGGCACTTCGCCAAGGGCAGCATGGCCCCCAAGATCGAGGCCTGTATCTGGTTCCTCGAGCGCGGCGGCAAGGAAGCCGTGATCACGGACCCGGAGAACCTCCTGAGGGCCGTCAACGGCGAAGCCGGCACGCACATCGTGCAGGACGCGTGACCGCCTGATCTCGGGGCGCCCTCTGCTTTGGCGCCCGCTCAGGACGCAATGGCGGCCTCGTCGAGGTTCGACATGGACGCGATCAGGGCGAGATCGACCGGCGTCGCGATCGCGCGCTCGGCAGGGCGCCCGAGCAGGTAGCCCTGCGCTGCGGTGATCCACAGGCGCTGCAGCGCCACGAGCTGCTCGGGCGTCTCCACGCCCTCCGCCACGACCGTCGCGCCGGAGCGGCGGGCCATTTCCCGGATCCCGCGCAGGACCGCCAGGGACGAATCGTGGAGCAGGCCGCGCTGGACGAGCGAAAGGTCGATCTTGACGATGTCGAAGGCGATCTCGCTCAGGAGGCGCAGCCCGGCGTTGCCCGCCCCGACGTCGTCGGCGGCGATGCGGAAGCCCGCGGCCTGGACCCGCTCGAGGTTGCCCTTCAGGCGCGAGAGATCCTCGATCGCCTCGCGCTCGGTGAGCTCGATGACGATCTGGCCCGGCTCCAGCCCGCGGCGGCGCAGGATCCCGATCAGCTCGCCGACGTGGAACTGCTCGGTCTCCAGGCTCCGCGGCGAGAGGTTGAGGCTCAGGTAGAGGCCCGGCGGGAGCTGGCCAACCTTGGCCGCGATCGTGTCGATCGCCGCCATGTCGAGCTCCACGATCCGGTCGGCGACTTCGGCGGCGGTGAAGAGGCTCGAGGCGTTCGCGAAGCCGGAGTCCGGCGCCGGCCGGACGAGGCCCTCGAAGCCGACCGGATGGCCGGTGACCAGGGAGATGATCGGCTGGTAGACGGGTCGGAGCGCGCGCGTCGACGCCACGCGCGCCACGGCCGCAGCCAATTCCTCGGTGGACCGCTCGTCATCCACGGTCCCGCGGCGAGCCGGGTCGAAGAGCTGGATGTCGGTTCGGCCATGGCGCTTCGCCCAGTAGAGGGCAGCGTCGGCATGGTGCGTCAGGCGGACGCCATCGGGGGATGGGCTGGGGCAGGTGGAGATGCCTGCCGAGAACGAGAAGCGCTGCAGATCGCGCAGGACCGGGTGGCCGCCGGTGGCGTTGGCCAGCAGCCGCCGGACCGCACCGTACGCCGTTTCGCCGTCGGTGGCGGGCAGCAGCAGGGCGAACTCGTCGCCGCCGATCCGGAACGAGCGGTCCGAAGCGCGGTTCGTGGCCCGGATCAGCCGCCCGACGGTCGAGAGCAGCTGGTCCCCCGCGGCATGGCCTTCCGTGTCGTTGAGCCGCTTGAGGTCGTCGAGGTCGATCATCGCGAGCGAGAGCGGCCGCTTCTGGCGGACCGAGTCGGCCACCTGGCGGGCCAGCTCCTCCTGGAACGCGCGATGGTTGCCGAGGCCGGTGAGGGGGTCCATGCGCGCATCCAGGCGGGCTCGGTCGTAGGCCTCGAGGGCGTCGCGGAGGTCGTCCTGCAGGGCCGCAACGGTGTGGGCCGTCCGGCGGATCGCGGTCACGGCGACCAGTGTCCCCACGCCCGCCGCGAAGGCCAGGGCGGCGAGGACGCCGCTCGCGCCGGCCAGGCCGACTGCGACGAGGCCGGTCGCGGCGATGGCCGCGACGGCTCCGAACGCGAGGACGAGGGCATGCCGGACCTCCGAGGCCGCGTCGGGCCCGTCGGTCGAGTCGCCCTCGGGCGCGGGGAACTCGAGGTTGGATGGCCGCGGATCCATGGCGCGGTCCATTGAACGGGACGCGAAGCGCACGCACCCCTACCCGGAAGTACCATCTGCGCGTCCGCCTGGTTGGGCGCGCACGGGCGGCACCGGCGGAGCGCATTCTCGTGCACGCGGGCGCCGATGGGCGGATGCTGTGCCGGGGCCCGCGGCGCGGAGGTGGCGATGGACGGACGGGACCGGATCCTCGCAGCGCTGGACGGCCGGGTGCCCGACCGTGTCCCGATGGCGCTCAGCTTCTACGGGGTCGACGGTGCTGCCCTGGCTCCGCTGGGAGCCTGGCGCGACGACCTGGTCGACGTGGCGTTCGTTGCGTTCCCGGTCTCGGAAGAAGAGGAGGAGCTGCGGCGACGGGCCATGCCGTACGACGGCGACACCCGCCTCGGCAGTGTCGCCCAGGCCGCCCGGTATGCGCGCTGGGGCTATCACCCGGAGCGGGCGGAGCGGGGTAACCCCCTCGAGAGCGCCCGGACGCTCGCCGACCTCGAGCGCTTTCCGTTCCCCGAGGCGGACGGGCCGTACGTGGTCGACGGCCTCGCCCGCCAGGTCGCCGAGATCCACGCGCACGGCCTTGCCGCCGGGGGCAACACACCCCATCTCGGCGGCGAGCTCTTCGAGGCCGCGTGGCGCCTGCGTGGCCTGGAGCGCTTCCTCGTCGATCTCCTCGAGCGCAAGGAGATGGCGCACTTCCTGCTGGACCGGCTGGCCGCGCTCGCCCGCCGCAACGCCGTCGCTCTCGCCAACGCCCATGTCGATGTCCTCGCCCTCGACGACGACGTGGGGATGCCGGGCACGATGATGATCAGCCCGGCCACCTGGCGCGAGTTCTTCCGGCCCCGCCTGGCCGGGATCATCGAGGCCGCGCGGGCGGCCAGGCCCGAGCTCCGCGTGATCTACCACAGCGACGGCCACATCGAGCCGATCCTGGACGACCTCGTCGGGCTCGGGGTCCAGGGCGTCAACCCGCTCCAGCCCGAGCACATGGACGCGGTTCGCATCCGGCGTCGCTTCGGCTCGCGGCTGGCCCTGTGGGGCACGGTTGGCCGCCAGACGACCTTCGCGTTCGCCGATCCTGCCGAGATCCGCCGGGAGGTGCGCCAGCGGATCGAGACGCTGGGGCCGGCCGGCCTCGTCCTCTGCCCGGCCTACGACATCGACGAGCCGGACGTGCCGTGGGCGAACGTTGCCGCCTTCCTGGAGGCCGGCGCAGCGTGGGGAGCGACCGGCCGCGCCTGAGCCGGCCGCCCACTGCCTCGGCTTCGA
>CAZVPS010000137.1:0-5962 GCA_964629105.1 uncultured Anaerolineaceae bacterium | reverse complement strand
CGCGCAGCACGGCGCCCGACGCCAGCATCAGCTCCCCCGCCCGCAGCTGGTAGGCAAGATCGCCGGTGGGCAGCGGGGCGATCGTGGCCGCGAAGGCCGGCAGGAGGACCGCCAGGGCGAGCCAGAGTCGGTCGCGGGTCAACCCGGAGCCTCCCCAGGGCGACCCGACCCCACGTTTTCCGCCGCTGGGGCGCGGGGGTCCGTGCGCGTGCGGGCCAGCCACGCGAACAGTGGGGCCAAAGCCGGTGGAAGATCCTGAACGGAGTATGCGATTGTGGCGTCGGAGTTCGCCGCGACCTTGATGAAGTCGAGCCAGAGACCGGCGAAGGGCAGGCTCGCGAGCCCCAGGGTGCCGGGCGCGATCCACCAACTGCGGTGGCGGGCGCCGAAGAGGGCGAGGGGACCGAGCGAGGGCTTGAGGAGCACGAGGGTCGAGGCCGATCGCCATCGCGTCGCCGCGGCGAGTGCAGCGATCATCCAGATGCCCGGGTTGCCGTACAGGTACATCGCCTGCGTCCGCGGGTACCAGAGGATGAAGGCGAGAACCGGCCACGACCACCACGCCGGCCGGACGCGCCACATCGCCCACGCAATGACGACCGTAGGGATCGCCCACCAGAGGATCGACGGAAGGAACCGGAAGGGGACGAGAAGCCAGAGCACCGTGGGCGGGTACAGGATGTCGCCCGCCTGGACCTCGTACCCTCCTTCGAGCTGGCGCTCGAGGTAGAACGAGCCGCCTGTGAGCCAGCGGTCCGCGGCGCTCATGTAGAGGCTGTAGTCGACGCCGATCGCCGCATTGAGACTGACCATGTGGGGAACAAGCACGGTGAGATTCCACGCGGCAAGCACGAGGAACGCTCCGGTCGAAACCAGCGTTGCCACGCGCAGGATCGGGTATCGGCTCCATGCGGTAGTTGAACCGCTCACATCAGCGGGAGTGCCCGGCGAGGCGGACTCCCGCGTGGCCCCTGACCGCGCCTCCGTCATGGTCAACACCTTACGATGGGGCGAGAAGCGCGTGTGCGTGGTCGTGGTGGTGTGACCGGTATCGGGGGCAGACGTGGGAGCAACGGGGAGCGTGGGGCGCCGGCGGTGACCAGCCGTCACCTGGCGATAGTCGCCTGCCTGGGGCTGGGGGCCGGGATGATGCACCTGGCCGCACCCGTGATGCCGTACGACGGCGGCATCAGCGCGTCCAACGGAACATTCATTCTGCACGGCCTGGTGCCCTACCGGGACTTCTGGCTTCTCTACGGCCCCCTGAGCGGCTACCTCGTGGCGGCAGCGCTGCTCTTCGCCCCGCCGACGGTCGGCCTCCTGAGAGCTCTCGGCCTGGCGACGGTCGCGGCGCAGGCGGCCGCCGGCTACGCCCTCATCCGCGGCCAGACGACCTCGGTGGTTGCCGCAGTCATCGCGGTGCTTGCCGCCGCCGCTCCCGTGTTCTTCCTGCGCCTGGACCTCTCGGCCTGGTCGCTCGCCATGGCCTTCGCCCTGCCCGCCCTGGTTGTCGCACGCTCAGATCGGCCCCGAGCACCCCTCCTTGCCGGGCTCCTCGTTGGGGCCACCTTCCTGAGCAGGCTCGACGTGGGCGGCTACCTGCTCATCGCGCTGCTGCTTGTCTATCGCAAGCCGGCCACGCTCGGGGGCTTCCTGGCCGTGGCCGTGCCCTTTGCGCTGGTTGCAGGTGCTCCTCGTCCCGGTTGAGTCCCTCTTCGAACAGCTAGTCTGGTATCCCCTCGTTGGCACGCGGGCCTACAGGGCGGTGTCACTCGAGGCGTCTCTCGACGGCCCAAACGCCATCTTCGGGAGCATCCTGGTCGGGTGGTTGCCGCGAGCCGCCATCTTGCTGACAGGCAGCCTGGTGGCTCTCCGTCGGCGGCGAGGTCTCGGAGCGCTCACCATTTTCGCGCTTCTGTGCCAGCTTCAGACCCTGGGCCGAGCGGACTTGCCCCACCTTGCCCAGGCGGCCGGACCGGCGCTACTTCTGACCGCGGCGTGGTTCCCGGCACGGCCGAGGCGTCGGTGGGCCTGGTCCGTCGGCTTCGCGACACTCGCGTCGGGCCAGGTGGCGCTCCTGCTTCTTTCCCTCGGGTGGCTGGTGGTCCCACCGTCCGCCTACGAGCGGGATCTCGGAACGGCTGTCGACCGCGTCCGGTCCCTAACAGCGCCCGGAGAGACGATCTTCGTCGGCCTGACGGCCAACCGCTACACGTACTCCAATCCCCTGCTGGCCTACTACCTCGCCGACCGCCCACCCGGAACGACCTCGACCATGTACAACCCCGGGATCACGAACACCGATTCCCACCAACGGGAGATGATTCGGAACCTTGTCGCGAGCGGCACGAAGGTCGCACTTCTGGACTCGTACTTCGCGGACTTCTGCGAGTCAGCGAACCTCAGCTGCGTGCCCGGCCCTCAGACCCTCGACGACCACCTCAGCGCCACGTTCGTCAACCGTGAGAGCTTCGAAGACTTCGTCGTGGCGACGAGCCCATGAGCTCCTACCGTGCACAGCACGTAGGCCGAGCGGCCGCTGAAGCTGCCCGGAATCGTCAGCTGGCCGCGGCGACCTCCGCGGGCCGGACCGCGCGGGCGCCGTCGTCGTGGATCTCGTCGACGGCGAGCTCCGAGGGCTACGGGAGCCGGAACGCCCGAGAGATGGTGTCGGGCGCCATCGGGACGGCCCCAGGATTCGCCATGCGGCGGAGCAGGAAGTACTCGGTGAGAGGACGGTCATCGGTGATGATGTCGCCCGACCCGACGGCCCTGTCGACGTCGACGCCGGACGCGATCACCAACGTCGGGATCAGGTCGGCCCACGCCTCGATCGAGTCGACCGGCGAATCGGGCGCAGTCGCGAGGTCCTCGATGACGCCGGGACGTGCCAGGACCTCGTGAATCCCGGCGTCCTCGAATCGGACGGGGTCGGACGAAGCGAACATGAACACCCCGTGGCCACCAGGCCCGAACGCGAGGGCCACCTCAGGGAAGACGGATCGGAACGTCCGAACGTGGGTCAGGAACTCCGCGAGCGACTGGCCGTACGGGATCCACTGCATCATCACCCCGCCCGGGCGAAGCCTGCCGGCCGCGGCCTGGTAGAACTCCCGGGAGTACAGCACCCCGGTGCCGGCGCTCTCGATCGGCGGGGGCGGGTCGACGACGACAAGGTCGAACGACCTGTCGGTGAGCTCAACGTGGTTGCGACCGTCCGTGACAAGGAGCCGTCCCCTCGGATCCGCCAGGACCGCTGCGGCGTCGTCGTAGAAGTACGGAAACATCCTCGGAACGGAGGGCACCAGTTCCACGCCCTCCACCCGCTGGCCCAGGATCAGGGCGCTGCGGTAGCTGGATCCCATGCCAAAGGCGATGACCAGCGTGTCCTGAGCTTGCGGCCGGGCCATCGTCGGAAGCACGGCCATCAGGCGCGCGTCCACGGTGAGGGCGGTCATGGATGTGCCGCCCACCCACAGCTGTGGCGACGAGGCGATCTGGCCCGCCTGGACGGAGGCGATCTCATCCTCCGCCGACTCGTAGAGCCTGCCCTCCTGCCTGATCGCCACGACCGAGGGGTCGGCGGCGAGGCCGAGGCCGGCGATGGCGACCACGAGGCCGCCGGAAATCAACCCGGCCATGGCTGCTCGAGGGCTCAGGCGCCGGCCCCCGGCGGTCCACAGGATCGCCAGGCCAAGGAGGACGTTGACCGCGGCAAGCGCGATGACCGACAGCGGCGACCCCAGGGTGGGCATGACGAGGAACGGGATCGCCATCGTGCCGAGGACCACGCCGGAGGTGTTCGACGCGAGAACAAGGCCCGCATCCCTGCCCACGTGGGCGTCGTCGGAGGGAACGATCCGGGCGGCCAGCGGAAGCGACAGCCCGATCGCAGTCGCGGTCGGGACGACGACGAGTGCCCACGACGTGCCGACGGGAAGATCGAACGGGCGCCACGCGATCAGGACCGTCCCGACGGCAGCCAGGGCCGCGATCAGGAGCTGCGCCGCGCCAAGCCACGGGAGCGTCGGGATGCCACGGCGCGCGCCGATGGCGACGAGGAGTGGTCCCAGGGCGAGCCCGATGAGGAAGAAGACGAGGATCGCCGAGAACACGTACGACACCGAGCCCGTGCCAGATGAGAGGAGCCGCGTCCAGAGCGTCTGGTACCCGAGGGAGGTGAGGCCGGACACGAAGACCACCGCGAGCGCGAGGCGGCGAACGTCGCGGGTGCGCAGTGCCCCAGTCAGAGATCGACCCTGCTGGTCGGCAATTCTCGCCGGACGGATGCGACTTCCCGCGGGGGTCGCAGGGTCTCCGGCCGGCAGCCGTTCTTCGATGAAGGCGAGGCCGAGGGCGATCACGCCGGCGAGGGCCGATCCAGCGGCGCCGACGACAAGTGATCCCGTGAGGCCGATGATCTCGATCAGGAAGAAGCCGGCGAGCATCGCGCCCAGCACGGCACCGACGGTGTTGGCGGCATAGAGGCGTCCGAACACGTCGCCGAGGTCGGCTGCGCGCCGGGCGAGGTGCCGTGTGAGGCTCGGCAGGGTTGCCCCCATCAGGATCGTCGCCGGGGCGAGGGCAAGCAGCGCCAGGGCGAACCGGATGGCGCCGAGGACGACGTGTTCCCCCTCGAGCACGGAGTAGGCCCACCCGTAGGCACCCCGGATTGCCGCGAAGAGGAGAGGCGTGATCAGCACGACGACCACGAGCAGCAGCTCGAGGCCCGCATACAGCCGGAGGCCCGATCGGACGCGATCGGCCAGGCGGCCCCCGATGAGATTGCCGATCGCCATGCCGGCGAAGTAGCCCGTCAGGATGGCGGCAATGGCCTGGGTCGTGTTGCCGAAGATCAGGACCAGCTGGCGAGACCAGACGATCTCATAGGTCAGGCCGGCAGCCCCGGACAGCACGAAGAGCGCCGTGATCGCCTGCTGGTGTCGCCGCATCTCTGCTCCCCTGCCGGTCAACTCCCGGGGGACTCTACCAGCCGGCGGCAGGGCGTCACCCGCCCGCTAGTACCTCTCTCGTGCGCGGCTTCCGCCGGATCAGCTCGCCGCGGCCGCCTCGAGCAGGGGCAGGCGCACCGCCCGGGCGCCCTCGTCGTAGATCTCCTCGATCGCGTAGACCATCAGCTCCACGCAGAAGCGCTCGTGGACCAGGTCGTGGCCGCCCTTCGCCAGCATGTCGGCGTGGGCGTGATCGGTGAAGAGGCGGATGATGGCCGCCGCGAGCGCCTCGGGATCGTGCGGCGGGACCAGCAGTCCCGTCCGGCCGTCCTCGATCATCTCGGGGATCCCGCCCACCGACGACGCCACCACCGGGCGCGAGAGGGCCATCGCCTCCAGGATCGTCAGGCCCTGCGCCTCGCGGTAGGAGGGGAGCACCGCGACGTCAAGAGCCGCCGTCACGGCAGGGACGTCGTCGCGGCGGCCGGTGAAGACGACGCGCTCGGCGATCCCGAGGGCGGCCGCCTGGGCCTCCAGCTCAGGACGACGGCTCCCCTCGCCCACGACGAGGAGCCACGCGTTGGGGACCCGGCGCAGCACCCGCGGCCAGGCGTCGAGGAGCGTGGGGTGGCCCTTCTCGTGCTCCAGGCGGGCCACCACCCCGGCGATCTGCGCCCCCGGCGGCATCCCGTACTCCTCGCGGAGCGTGCAGCAGGGATCGGTATGGTCGTAGCGGACCAGGTCCACGCCGTTGTGGATGAGCGAGACCGGCACGTCGCTGGGGCGTTCGTCGGCGATCTTGTGCTCCATCGCCCGGCTCACCGCGATCAGGTGGTCCATCCGGGGGGTCAGGCTCCGCAGGACCTCGCGGTCCTCCGGCGAGCGTACGCGGCTGGAGTGGACGGTTCCCACGACGAAGGGGCGCTGCCGGCCTGCCTCCGCGAGCGCGATCGCGGCCCGCGTCCCCACCAGCTCGGCGCGGTACATGTGGTTGTGGACGACCTCGGGCC
>CAZVPS010000136.1:0-5981 GCA_964629105.1 uncultured Anaerolineaceae bacterium | reverse complement strand
CGCCCACACCGGACCCGACTCCGGCGCCCACACCGGACCCGACTCCGGCGCCCACGCCGGCGCCCACGCCCGATCCCACACCGGACCCCACGCCGGCGCCCACGCCCGATCCCGCGTCGAACCCCACGCGCGACCTTCTCCGGCGCGGTTCCGCAACGCCCGTTTGATCGGCCGCCGACCTCGCCGCGGCCCGCCCCCGACCGGGCGCTCCAGCCGGCCGCCCGCCCGGCCAGCCCCGCTCGGCAGCGACGCTACGGCAGCATCTGGCGCAAGGCGAAAATCACGTTGGCCGGCCGTTCGGCGAGCCGGCGCATGTACCACGGGTACCAGTGCTTCCCGTAGGCGATGAGGGTGAACGGCGGGAAGCCCGCCCTCTGGAGGCGTCGCAGCTCGCCGGCGCGGATCCCGTAGAGCATCTGGACCGCCAGTCGGTCACGCGGGACGCCGGCCGCCTCGGCGAAGGCGGCGATCCGCTCGACGAGCGCGCCGTCATGCGTGCCGAGCGCCAGGCGGGCCTTTCCGTCGCGGGCCGCCTCGGCGAGGACGAGCGCCGCCGCCTGGTAGGCGCCGTCCACCTCCGGCCGCCGTCGCCAGGCGATCTCGGCGGGCTCGTCGTAGGCGCCCTTCACCAGGCGAACGGCAGGCTCGAGCGGGAGCAGGCGCCGCAGGTCGGTCGGCGTGCGGCGCAGGTAGGCCTGGAGGCAGATCCCGACGTTGTGGTGGGCGGCCCTGAGGCGCTCGTACAGGACGATCGTCCGCTCGACGTAGGCGGAGCCCTCCATGTCCACCCAGAGCCACGTGCCGATGACGTCGGCCCGGGCGGCCAGCCCGGCCATGTGCCCGAAGCAGGCCTCCTCGTCGATGTCGAGGCCGAGCTGCGTGGGCTTCACGGAGAGCTCGATGGGACGGGCGAGGGTCGCCCCCCGGTCCAGGATCGAGTGGTAGTGGGCGGCCACCTCGTCCGCCTCGGCGAGGGCGGACAGGTTCTCCCCGAGGCGCGTGAACAGGATCCCGTGCCCGGAGGCGGCCAGCGTGGCGGCCGCGGCGAAGGCGGCGTCCGCGTCCTCGCCGGGCATGAAGCGACGAACGGCCTTGCGGACGAAGCGGAGGCGCGGGAGGCGCTCCTTCAGCCAGGCATTGCGGGCCATCCAGAGCAGGATCTTGCGCATGGGATCGGGTTCTCCTCCGTGGTGGGCGTGCCGTCCCGATGGTGCCACGACTCACCGGCCCGACGGGCGGCGGATCGGGACGCCCGGCACTGGCCGGCGAGGCACGCGGGGTCGATGCTGGGCCGGCAACCGAGAAGGAGCTCGATCATGGCCGTTCGCGCGACGTTCGATCCGGCGGAAGCGGCGGAGGTGGCCACCCAGCTCGGCCTCGACTTCGCCGCCACGCCGTTCTCCCTCGACGAGTTCCGGCGCGGCATGGAGGTCGAGCTGGAGCACGGCCGTCGCGACCCGACGACGAACGTGACGGGCGACGACCCCCTCACGACGGGGAAGATCGCCCTGGCCCACCTGCACGAGATGCCCGACTACTACACGCGACTCGCCCGGATGGAAGCTGAGGCGGAGGCCGAGGTCGCGGAGGCGATGGACCCGGCCTGAGCCGGCATTCGCGATCGGTCCGCCCTCACTCGAGCGGGCCGCGTGGATCGGCAGCCTCCGCGACGCGCTCCGCGCCGTCGAGGAGGCCCGAAGGGCCGGCCCGGGCGCCGGCTGACAAACCCGGCCACGGGATCCGCGCGGGCTACGCCAGCTGCGTCGGCTGCGTCAGACCCTCCTCCGGCGCCTGCTTCGGCCCCCCGCGACGCGCCCGGCGAGGCTCCTGCACCGACCGCAGCAGCAGGGCGCCGAGGATGAACGCGATCACCCCGAGGAACATGGCGATCCTCGCGCTGACCGCCGCCCCGAGAAGCAGCCCCACCCCGTACATGACGAACCCGCCGATGGCGGATGCGGACGGGCCGTTCGTCGCCTCGACGATGTTGCTGAGCCCCATGTACCGGCCGGCCGAGGCCTTGGGGATGATGTCCGTCATCAGCGCCCAGTCAACCGAGAGGAAGGCACCCGACGCCAGCCCCACGATGCCGATCCCGACGATGACGACCTCGGGAACGGGGGCGAGGGCGAGCAGGGCCATGCCGACGGCGCCCAGGACCGCGCTGGCGTAGATGACCGGCTTCCGGCCGACGACGTCGGACAGGCGCGCGCCGGGGAGCGTGCCGATCCCGGTGGCCACCGACGTGACGGCCAGCCCGATGAGCACCCATTTGTCGCGCTCGTCCGGTCCCATGCCGAAGACGTCGGCGAGGAAGAAGACGTTGAGGTTCATGAAGAACCCGCCGGCCATGAGGATGAAGAACCGCGAGCCGAGCAGGAACACGTAGCTGCGCTCGCGGAGGATGTCCCTCCCGAACGTCTGGAAGCCGATGGTGACCCACGAGCGCCCCTCGCGGGGCTTGGGGGGCGGCCCGTTCGGCGTCCACAGGAACGTACCGATCCCCGTCAGGGCCACGACCGCGGCCAGGAACAGGACCGGGGGCGTGAAGTTCGGCGTGTCGGGGTTCGGGCCGAGCCGATACCCGCTCCAGATGATGAGGTAGCCGCCGACGAGGCCCGCCACGATCATGAGCCCCATCAGGCCGCTGGCCAGGCCCACCTGCTTCTCCGGGACGAGGTCCGGGACCAGCCCGGCGAATGGGCCTCGCGCGATGTTCGACGTCAGCTGCAGCAGCAGGAAGAAGAGCATCAGCAGCGGGAAGGAGGGCGCCAGCGCGAGGCCGACCAGCGAGGCCGCCGCCAGCAGCGACCCCACGAGGATGAACGGCTTGCGGCGACCCCAGCGCGTCCCGACGTAGTCGCTGATCGAGCCCATCAAGGGCATGGTGAGGAGCGCGATCGGAGCCGCCAGGACGTCCATCACTCCGACGGCGACCCTGGCCTCCTGGCCCAGCATCTCCCCGGTGCGCTCCTGCTGGAAGAGCTCGAACCCACCCCAGATCGCGTTGAGCGCGAACCAGTAGACCGAGATCTGGAGCAGCGACGTCAGGGCAAGGGGCGTCGTGGGCCGCGCGTCGGAGGCGTGATCCTCCACCACGGCCGACGCCGGCGCAGGCACGGACTCGGACACCATCCCTCGGACCTCCCGCTGATGCGCGGAGCGTCGCGCGACGCCCCGAGCGCGGGAAGGGCCGGATGGCACGCCCCGTTGTCGGCGGGGCGTGGGTGCGGCCGGGTGCGGCCGACCGGCGGATCAGCCGCCCGTGGCGGTCGGGTAGCCGGCAGCGGCCCAGTCGTTCATGCCCCCGGCCATCGAGGTGACGGACGGGTGGCCGGCTCCCAGGAGGATGTCGCGGCCCTGGGCGCTCCGGTTGCCGGAGCGACAGACCACCACGACCTGGCGGTCCTTCGGCACCTCGTTCACGCGCGAGGCGAGCTCGCCGAGCGGGATGAGCGTCGCGTCGGGAACGTGCCCGGCCGCCCATTCCTCGGGCTGACGGACGTCGAGGACGAAGGCGCCGGCCTCCCGGAGGGCGAGCGCGTCCGCGACCGACACCTCGGCCGGGAGCGCCTGGATCGAGCCCGCGGGAGCGCTGGCGGCGGGAGCGCCGGGGGACGACGACGCGGCCTGGGCTGCCGGCGAACACGCCGCGACGAGGGCAGCGGCACCGAGGACGAGGACGGCGAGGGCGCGACGGGCGGCGAGATGGCGGCGGGCGGGCGAGCGGGACATCGGCGGGCTCCGTGGTTCGGGGGCGGTCTGAACGGGGATCGCGGGTGGGGGCGCGGTTTGGACAGCGGACGCGGCGCCATTATCGCGTATTTGCGCAATCGCGCAAGTCGAGTTGGCGAATAGCGTGGCCGTTCTCGGGCGACGGTCTCCGCGTGCCGTCTACGCCGAACAGCTCCTTCACCAGAATCCGCACGCTCGGGCCGGCTCCCGCGAATGGCCTGGCCGTTCACACCGGCTGGCCGCCCGCCCCCGACCCCCTTGCGTCGGACGCACGACCGCGCACCCGCGCGAACCCCCGCGGACCGGCCAGCGGTCCCGATGGCAGGATCTGTGCGTCGGACGGCGGCTTTCACGCTCCGGCCGGTGACATCGCGGCTCCGGCCGATGAGAGGACCAGGACCGGCGCACCCGGACGGCAGCGTTCCTGCGTCTGACCTGCGAGAACCTGCAGGCGGGCACCGACCGGCCGAGCCGTGGTGCGCGGTGTTGCGTAGGACGCATGTCGGGCCGCCGTGGACGCCCCAGCGCCCCGCCAGCGCCCCGCCCGCGCCCCGCCAACGCCCCGCCGTCAGCCGGCGGCGCCGTCGAGCGGGTCGAACGCCTCGCTGCGCTCGACCACCGCGTCGGCGCCCAGCCGGTCGTGGTCCGGACCGCCGATCGGCGCTCCAAGGACGGCCTGCCAGCCTTCGTCCGCGAGCTCGGCGAGCGTGGACTCGGCCGCCGCCAGCAACGCCTGCGCCTGCTCCAGCACGGCGGGCCGATCCAGCACGGCGGCCGGCTCCTCGGCGATCTCCGCCGCCAGCGACGCGGCGACCCGGGTCGTCTCCTCCGCGAGCACCGCCGCCTCGTGCTCCGTCGCCCGGCGCAGGACGATGGTTGCCGGTCCGGCGACGCCCAGGGCCAGGCCGACAAGGTACGGCCAGCGGGCCCCGGCCCGGGACGGCAGGTCCGGCTCCTCGAACGCCAGGCCGAGATCGGGCCACGCGAGGCGCCGGAGGGCGACCGCGGCCAGCGCCTGGACCGCGGGGAAGCGCTCGTCGGCCAGCCACGGGACCAGGGCTCCGGCGGCAAGCTGCCCGGGGCCGAGGCCGCCGCCGCGGGCGAGCGCAACGGCGAGCGCCTGCATCGCGAACGCGCGACCCGCCCGCGTCCCCGCGTCGGCAGGGAGCCCGCGCGCGAGGTCCGGCGCGACGATGAGCGGGCCCGGACCCACCAGGACCACGGCCCCCGAGCGGCGCAGGAGGCGATGCCCGAAGGCGTGGTCGGCCAGGGCGCGGTCCGGGTCCACCCCGTCCGTGACGATCTCCGCGATCGGGTCGGCCTCCACCACGTCGATCCGCTCGAGCGCCGCCACGAGCGCCTGCTCGGGCGCCGCCAGCGCGGTCGCGACGGTTCCGAGGCGAACGTACCGGCCGGCCTCGGCCGCCGCCTCGTCCACGCGGGCGCGCAGGGCGGTGAGCGCCCGCTGGCTGCCGGCCGGCACGGTGGCGGGATCCTCGTCGTCGTCCGACGGCCGTCCCTCGCGCGGATGCCAGTACTCGGGCTCCAGCCCCCGGTCGTGGAGGCGGAGCACCAGCTCGCGCGCTGCCGGCACGCGGATGCGCACGAGGTCGGCCCCGGCCGCCACGAGGGCGGCAGCGTCGTCGGGGGCGGCGTCCATGGTGGGAGCCGAGAGCGACAGCCCGAACCAAGGCCGGGGCGCGTCGCCGAGGACGGCGAGGAGCTCGAGGCGGGCAGTCCGGTTCGCGTCGAACCGCTCGAGGGCCCGCGCGACGATTCGGCGCGCCTCGGCCTCGGCCGCGGCCCGGCGGTCGGGCTCGGCCAGCAGCTCGGCCTCGAACGCGAGGTCGATGGCGCCGCTGGCGACGTCGAGGGCCAGCTGCTGGGGCGATATCTCGTATTCGCGGAGCGCCACGGCGAACGGCAGGGCGATCCCCGCGGCCAGGCGAACGCGCGACCCGTTGACGTGGCGCTCGACCACGGCCGATGCCAGGGGGATCCCGTCGCGATCCAGGCCGCCGACGCCGAAAAGGCGGAGCATGGCCCGCTCACGGGCGGTCGTCGTGGACGCGCGGGCCCGGGCTCCCCACGCGCCGGCGAGGTCCTCGGCGCGACGGAGGACCGCCTCGAGGCGCTGGGCCGGGCTGCGGGCTGGCTCGCTCATGGGACCGGGTCCGTCCTGGCCACGTTCCCGATCCAGACGTGGCCGTCGGCGAAGCGCTCCGCCTTCCAGATCGGCGCCCGGG
>CAZVPS010000135.1:3863-5988 GCA_964629105.1 uncultured Anaerolineaceae bacterium | reverse complement strand
GTCGAGCGATTCGAGGCCGCCTCCCGCGAGGTCGTCCTGGCCGATGGAAGCCGCGTCGGCTACGACCTCCTGGCCGGCGTCCCACCGCATCGCGCACCGGCCGTGGTCCGTGCGTCGCCGCTCGCCGGTGGCGCGGGCTGGATCCCGATCGACCGGGCGACCCTCGAGACCGGCCACGAGCGGGTGCACGCCATCGGCGACGTCACGACGATCACGCTGGCGAACGGCAAGCCGCTCCCCCGCGCCGGCGTCTTCGCCCACGGCCAGGGCCTGGTGGTCGCCCGCAGGATCGCCGCGACGCTCGCCGGTCGCCAGGCCGCGGACGCATTCGACGGCGTCGGCTACTGCTGGGTGGAGACCGGGGCGGGACGCGCCGCGTTCGCCGTCGGCGAGTTCTTCGCCGAGCCGGATCCGAGGCTCGCCCTCCGCACCCCGGGGCGGTCGTGGCACGCCGGCAAGGTGCTCTTCGAGCGCTCGTGGATCGGCGGCCGGCTGGAACGACGGCTGGCTCGCGCCGGCCTCATCGCCGGCGGCCGACTGGCCCGATTCCGGGTGACCCTGTGAGGATGAGAGACCGACGACATTGACCAGATCTTGACGGCGAGCGGGCATTCCGGGTTGAGGCGGCCCGCACAGACTGACGCATGCCGGGCGGAGGCCCTGCACGAGACAGCACGAGGAGAGACACCATGATGGGATATGGTTGGGACGGCGGCGCGCTCGGCTGGATCTGGATGTTCGGCGGCCTGCTCGTGATGGTCGGCTTCGTGGTCCTGATCGTGTGGGCTGTTGGTGCCGTGAGCCGTGGCGGCACGAGCCGGGAGCCCGAGCGACCGACGGCGCTCGACATCCTGCGCGAACGGTATGCCCGCGGGGAGATCACCCAGCAAGACTTCGAGCAAGCGAAGAAGACGTTGGGGTACTGATCGTGACCGAGCGTCGCGTTGCCTGGCTGGGGATCGGTCTCGTCGCCGCCGGCATCATCGTCATCACGGCCGCAGCCGCGCTCGGCTCGGGACCCGGGTCGCCATCCAGCCGACCTGCCCCGTGGGGCTTCGGCCCCGGCGGGATGATGGGCTTCGGCCCCGGCGGGATGATGGGCTTCGGCGCGGCCAACATCGGCTCAGCCCCCGATCCGGGCTCGCCGGGCTTTGTCGCGGGGACGACCTCCGCGCCCCGCGTCGTGCGCATCATCGCGAGCGACGCACTCCGCTTCTACCCCGCTGTCGTGACCGTCAAACAGGGCGAGACGATCACCTTCGTGGCCACGACGATGGGGATGACGAGCCACGAGTTCATGGTCGGGCCGGCGGCGGAGGTGGCGGCCCACACGGCCGGCACCCCCGAGGTCGACGACATCGCGATGATGCAGACAAAGTCGCTGACCTACACGTTCACGGGGCCCGGTCCGTTCGCCTTCGCCTGTCACGCCCCGGGCCATTTCGAGGCCGGGATGGCCGGCACGATCGCAGTCGTCCCCTGACGCGGCGGCGGCTACCCCGGGGGCTCCGGACTCGAGTCAAGACGGCGGGGGAGCGCGGAATCGTTCTTCCGCTCGTCGCCGTCGGCGCGCTTCACGACGGAAGAGGAGTTCGCGGCCGGTGACCAAACCGTGGTCTGATGGCGCTACGACTGGGTCTCCGACAACGGGTCTCGGGGACACGTGCGAGGCGTCGACGTCTTCCGGATCCGCGAAGGCAAGATCGCCGAGAAGCGCTCGTACGTGAAGGGCTGAGCCCCGGAGGCGGCGGGTCGGGCGCGGATCCTCCAGCCGGGCGAATCGCTGGAGACCGACGTCGCCTTCGTCGTTTTCTCCGGCCTCGACGCGGTCACCGAGGTCCAGCATCGGGCGGACGGGTTCGTCGTCCGCTGATCGCTCACGACGTGCGCAGAACGACGTCCTCCGCCGTGCGCACCCCTGCAGGCAACGTCAGGCCTGCGGATCCCAGATCGACGCGTCGATCACGTCCTTGAGCAGGCCGTTGCTCCAGGGCGCCGCCAGGTCCGTGTCCATGAATCGTGGTGCCGGCCGGGGCACTCCGCCGCCGAGGACGAGGACCGTCCGGGGCGCCAGCAGCCCAATGCCGGTTCTCGCGGAGCGTCATCGACACCGTCGATACGCTAC
>CAZVPS010000135.1:0-3763 GCA_964629105.1 uncultured Anaerolineaceae bacterium | reverse complement strand
ACGCTACAGCTGGTCGGCTCCATAGGAGAACAGATCGTCAGGTCGCCGCCGCTCAGGCGGCAGCGGAAGAAGCTCGAGCGGGCCGATCCGAACGGGGCCGCCGTCTGCCAGCTCCGCGGCCCGCAGTTGCGCGGTTCGGCGATCTGACCGACTCTGCGCACATGGAATCGATTCGTCCGCCGCGAATCCTCGTCGTCGACGACGAGGCGCCCATCCTCGACCTGGTCCGCGGGTACCTGGAGCGCGACGGGTTCGAGGTCGCGACGGCCGCGGACGGGCCGGCGGGCCTGGCCGCGGTGCGCGCGACGAACCCCGACGTGGTGATCCTGGACGTCATGCTGCCCGGTCTCGACGGCATCGAGGTCTGCCGCCAGCTGCGCACGTTCTCCTCCGCCTACGTGCTGATGCTCACCGCACGGGGCGAGGAGATCGACCGGATCATGGGCCTCACCGTCGGCGCGGACGACTACCTGGTGAAGCCCTTCTCGCCCCGGGAGCTCGTGGCGAGGGTCAAGGCCCTTCTCCGGCGCCCCCGCACGGATGCGACGCCCCCGGCGGCAGGCCCGCCCGGGCTGGAGATCGACGAGGCCCGGCGGACCGTCCGCGTGGATGGTCAGGCCGTGGACCTGACCACCCTGGAGTTCGACCTCCTCGCGGTTCTCGCCCGCGATCCCGGAATCGTGATCCGCCGCCAGGCGCTCCTCGACCGGGTCTGGGGCGCCGACTACGTCGCCGACGACCACCTCGTCGACGTCCACGTCGCGAACCTGCGCCGGAAGCTCGGCGACGACCCGGCGCGACCCCGTTTCGTGGAGACGGTGCGAGGAGTCGGCTACCGTCTCCACGAGGAGAGCTGATGTCGCTTCCCCGGTCGCTGCGGGCCCGGCTGCTGCTTGCGTTCCTGGTCGTGATCACGGCCACACTCGGCACGGTGGCCGTCGCCGCGCTCCTCGTCGGACCGGGCTACTTCGTGGAGGCGATGGGGCACCTCCCGGGCGACCCGATGGGCGAGGCGATGGCCGTCGCGACGCACGCGGCCTTCGAGGACGCGATGCAGCGCGCGCTCCTCGCGGCGACGGTCCTGGCCATCGTCAGCGCGGCCGTGGTGAGCCTCGCCGTCGCGGCGCGGATCGCGGGGCCCATCGCGGCCCTCGCCGCGGCCGCGCGGCGCATTGCCGGCGGCCACTACGCCGAGCGGGTCCCGGTGGCGGACACGGACGAGCTGGGCGAGCTGGCGACCTCCTTCAACGAGATGGCGAGCTCGCTCGAGACCACCGAGCGCCGCCGGCTGCAGCTGGTCGGCGACGTGGCCCACGAGCTTCGCACCCCACTCACAACGCTCGACGGCTACCTGGAGGGACTCGAAGACGGGGTCATCGCGCCGTCCGAGGAGACCTGGCGGCTGTTGCGCTCGGAGACCGGACGGCTCACCCGGCTGGTGAACGACCTCTCGGAGCTGTGGCGGGCGGAGGCGCGCCAGCTCCCCCTGCGAATCGAGGCGCTGGATGCCGCGGCCCTCGCCGGCGAGGTCGTGGACCGCTTCCGCCCGCTCGCCGGACCGCTCGGGGTGCGTCTGGACCTGCGGGCCGATCCGGCACGGGCCCGCGGCGACCGCGACCGCATCGCCCAGGTCCTGGCCAACTACCTCTCGAACGCGCTGCGCCACGCTCCGGACGGGTCGGTCGTCGCCGTGGTCGCGTCAGCGTCGGACGGCCGCGTGACGCTCAGCGTGTCCGACCAGGGCCCCGGCCTGGCGCTCGACCAGCTGGAGGCGGTCTTCGAGCGCTTCTACCGCGTCGACGCCGCTCGGAGCCGGGTGTCCGGCGGGTCGGGGATCGGCCTCGCGATCGTGCGCGCGCTCGCCGGCGCCATGGGCGGGCGTGCCTGGGCCGAGAGTCGCGGACGGGGGATGGGGGCAACGTTCCTGCTGGAGCTCCCGGCGGCCTGACGACGATCTTGACCGAATCCTGACCAATCCTTGCCGCGCCCCGCATGGACGCTGGACCTCTCCCTGCCAGTCTGATCGCGCCGGACGGGTCTCCGTTCGGCGGACGACCAGCGAGGAGACGCTCGGACGTGATGACCAGCTGGACGATGGGACTCGACGGGTGGCTCTGGATGGGCGCCTGGATCCTGGCCCTCGTCGTCATGGTCTGGCTCCTCGTGCGCACGCCCGCTCGGCGCCCCGAGCGCGACGAGGCCCTCCAGGTCCTTCGCGCCCGGCTCGCCCGCGGCGAGATCACCCCCGACGAGTTCGAGCGGGCCCGGAGCCTGATCGATGTCGAGATCCCCAGGAGGAACACCCCGTGACCCGACGTCCCGCCCGCCTCGCGGCCGCCGTCGCCCTGGCAGCCGTGCTCGCGCTCCCCGGCGCGACGCTGGCGGCCGAGCCGACGCCGAGCGCCCCGCCCGCACCCGTAATCGCCTGGCAGGAGCATCTCGAGCACATGCGGACGATGGGCCCGAAGGGCCCGAACCTTGGCGCCCACGTCCGCGACTGCGTCGCGATGCACGGCTCGATGGCCGGGCTGCTGGGCCCCAACGGGATGATGGTCCGGGGAATGGGCAACATGATGGGGGGGGCGACGCAGCCATGACCACGCGCCGGGCTGCCGCCGCGCAGCGACCCACGACGATCCAGAAGGTCCGACCGTTCATCTTCGCCGCGGTGGTCGTCGGCGTCCTCACCGTGGGCGCCTACCTCGCCTTCGGCGACTTCCTCAACCGCCCATCGGCCGCCGCCGGGTCCATCGAGATCCAGAGCTCCATGGCCGGGAACACGCCCAAGGAGATCCGGGTCAAGGCCGGAACCACAGTCACCTTCGACTGGTGGACCCAGGATTCGGCGCTGCATCTCGAGGGCGGGGTCCACACCTTGATCGCACCCGAGCTCGGGCTCTACGAAGAGCTGCCCGGCGAGAGCCGCCGTTCCGTCACCTGGCAGGTCCCGGACCGGCCCGGGACGTATGACGTCTACTGCGACACGTGCTGCGGCGGCAAGGAGAGCCCGTCGATGAACGGCACGATCGTCATCGAGGCCTGACTCGATGGCCGCCTCTCCTGCGCCCGGGGCGAACCTCGTCCCGGCCGCCACGCCGAGCCGCGTGGTGCCCGCCACGCGGCTCGTCTTCGGCCTCCCGCTCCCGGCGACAATTCTCGCGGCGATGCTGCTGACGGTCGGCGTCGTGGCCGCCGGCTACCTCGCGGCCGTCCCGTTCGACACGGCCGCCTTCGGCGGCCTCACCGTGCCCGCCGTACTCGCCGCCGGCGTGGCCGACGGCCTTAACCCGTGCGCCTTCGCCCTGCTCGTGCTGTTTGCGACGTACACGCTGGCGATGGTGAATGCGGTGACCTCTGACGGCAGGCCCACCCTCGAGGCGCGCCGCCGCCTGCTGGGCGCCGGGTCGCTCTACGTGGGTGCCGTGTGGGTGACGTACTTCGTGATCGGGCTGGGCCTCCTGACCTTCCTCGACTGGATGGGGCGCGACCACCTCGTGACGCGGGTCGCGGTGGTCATCGCCCTGATCATGGCCCTCTGGATGCTCAAGGACGTGCTGCTCCCCGGCGTGGGGCCGTCGCTGATGGCGCCGGCGGGGACGCACGGCCGGATGCAGCGGGCGATGGATCGCGGCGGCCTCGCCGGGATGCTCATCGCCGGAGTCCTCGTGGGGCTCTGCATCGTGCCCTGCTCGGGCGCGATGTACCTCAGCATCGTGGCCGTGCTCCACGCGTCGGGCGGCGGCCTCACCGGCCTCGCGCTCCT
>CAZVPS010000134.1:0-6080 GCA_964629105.1 uncultured Anaerolineaceae bacterium | reverse complement strand
GGATGGAGTCACCCGAGCCGACGCGATCGGAGTCGGCAACACTCACCCCTGCCTGGGAGCCCAGGCTCTTCGACGATGCGCAGGCTCCTGCCCTCCGGCAGCCCGTCGATCCGCGTTCGTCGCCGGGCGCGAAGATCGCGCTCTTCCGGTCGCTGTTCGCCGGACGCGAGGACGTGTACGCCGTCCGGTGGGAGAACAAGCGGACCGGGAAGGCCGGTTGGAGTCCGGCCGTCGCCGGTGGGTGGGCCAACGCCCGGAAGCCCGATCGCGAGCACCTGCCGCTCGCCGACGGAGTCATCGAGGCGCACCTGACGGGTCAGGCGCACGTCGGCCTGTACCCGCTCCTGCGCGGCGACACGTGCCGGCTGCTTGCGTGCGACTTCGACGGCCCGACCTGGCCCCTCGACGCGGTCGCGTATGTCGATGCCGCGCGGGCGGCCGGGATCCCGGTCGCCCTGGAACGGTCGCGATCGGGCGACGGGGCACACGCCTGGACATTCTTCAGCGGTCCGGTCTCGGCGTCCGCTGCGCGGCGGATCGGCGCGTACCTCCTCCGGGAGGCGATGACGGTCAGGGCCGAGCTCGATCTCGCCAGCTACGACCGGCTCTTCCCGGCCCAGGACTTCATTCCCAGCGGGTCGTTCGGCAACCTGATCGCCCTGCCGCTCCAGGGTGCCTGCCGGCGGCGCGGCACGACTGTCTTCCTCAACCCGGCGACGCTCCAGCCGTTCGAGGACCAGTGGGCCTTCCTATCCTCGCTGGGTCGCAGCTCACCGGAGGCGATCACATCCCTGGCGGAGTCCGTCCGCCTGGTTGCAGCAGGCCCGAACGAGAGAACCTATCGCGAGCCGCACGGCCGAGAGGCGCCGAAGCCGCCGGCGACGATCCTGGCCGAGGTCGGAGCGATGCTGTCGATCGACCGGATCGGGATGCCGCCAGCGCTGCTCGCGGCGCTCAAGCACCTGGCGTCGCTGCACAACCCGGCCTACTACGAGAAGGAGCGCCTGCGCCTGTCGACCTGGAGGACGCCGCGCTTCCTGCGCTGCTACGGCGAGTCGCTCGATCGTCTGCTCCTGCCGCGCGGGCTCCGCGAGGCGGCCGACGCGGTCATCGCGGAGGCGGGCAGCCGGCTCGTGGTCCAGGACCAGCGCCCGACTCGGTCAGCGATCGACGTCCGCCTGCTGGCGACCCTGCCGCCCGGCCAGCGGGAGGCGCTCGACGTGCTGTGCCGTCACGAGCTCGGCGTCCTCGTGGCGCCGCCCGGCGCCGGGAAGACGGTGCTCGCCTGCGGCGTGATCGCGAGGCGAGCCGCGCCGACGCTCGTGATCGTCGATCGCCAACCGCTCGTGGAGCAGTGGCGGGATCGCCTGTCGGCCCACCTGGGGATCGACCGCAAGCGAGTCGGCATCATCGGCGCGGGACGCCGCCGGCCCGGCGGGGTCATCGATATCGCGATGGTCCAGTCGCTCGCGCGACGCGACGACCTCGCCGAGCTGACCGCGGGGTACGGTTTCATCGTCGTCGACGAGTGCCACCATGTGCCGGCGACGACATTCGAGCGGGCCGTCCGCCAGATCGCGGCTCCTGCGTGGCTCGGCCTGACGGCGACTCCATACCGGCGCGACGGCCTCGAAGGGCTCATCACGATGTACTGCGGCCCCATTCGGCATCGCATGGGCCCATCTGCGCTGGAGTCGGCGGATTTCGAGCGCGCGCTGGTGGTCCATCCAACCGGGCACGCCGCCATGGCTCCTTCGGGATCCGACGAGGTCCAGGCGGCAGGATCGGCCATCCAGTCGGCTTTCCGAGGTGTCGTCGAGGACGACGACCGCACCCGCCAGATCTGCGCCGACATCGCCGCCGCGGTGCGCGCGGGACGCAACTGCCTCGCCCTTTCGCAGTGGACCGGGCACGTCGCGCGGCTCGTGGAGGGCCTGAAGGCCCTGGGCCTGGAACCGCTCGTGCTACAGGGCGGAATGGGCAAGAAGGCCCGGAGTCTCGTCATGGACGAGCTGGCGACGGTGCGACCCGGCGGAGGCATGATCCTCGTCGCCACCGGCAGCTTCCTCGGTGAGGGCTTCGACTGCCCACCGCTCGACACGCTCTTCCTGGCGTTCCCGATCGCCTTCAAGGGTCGTATCGTCCAGTACGTCGGCCGCGTCCTCCGCCCGATCGACGGCAAGACACGGGTCGAGGTCCACGACTACGTGGACGTTCGAGTGCCCGTCCTCGCTCGGATGCACGCCAAGCGCCTGCCCGCGTACGCGAGCCTCGGGTTCGACGTTCGTTCGAAGCAGTTGGGTCACCGCTGACGCGCCGCAGGCTCGCAACCGAGCGCGGGAGCGCCCTCGTCTTGAACCGGTCGCGAGAGCGGCTTGCCACCACGCCGACGGTGAAGCCCTCGAGCGTCGCTGCGTATGCGGCCGCGACCTGCAACCACCGATCGACCGCCACCGGTCCCGCGAGATGGGCGACCTGGACGTTCGCCGCTGGATGTCGATGACCCGCTGCCGGGGGGATCACACGCGGGAGGGCGCGATCCGCTCCAGTCGCAGGACGCGCGGCGGGCGAAGGGCCGGATCCCGTGGCGCAGGGCCGCCCCAGATCAGGACGTCGGGGTCGAGGTCGAGGTCGCCGGGCCAGGCAACGGTGCCGGCCCGCATCGTGACCCCCCGGAACCGCGCGTCGTCGGTGCGGAGCGGCTCGAAGACGGGCCCCCAGAGGAGCGCGCCGATATCGCGCTCGACGACGTCGCCGTTGGTCAGCGTGAGCCGAAGGCGGTGGCCGTCGAGAGCGGTGGCGCGGCGGATCCGGAGCATCGTGATCTCGATGCTACTTCAGCGGAGCGATCGGCTCGTGCCTACTCGGAGCCGGTGCCCGACACGTGCCCTTCCTGGATTTCGGCAACCTCGAGCAGGGAGTCGGCGGCCCGGTTGTCGAGGAAGATCGCGAGCACATGGCCCTTGCCAGCCGCCGACGGCGCGAGGATGGCTTCATATCCCAGGTGATGCGCCGTCTCACCGATCGCCTGTGGGATAGCGGGGTCCTCGCCCGTGAGGTCGGCTTCGCTCACTCCGAGGGCTGCTTGCACGTCCTCGCTGGTGAGGTCAAGCACCCGGGAGAGTCGGACCCGGATCGTCGCCAGCCGCCGGGGGCCCATCATCGCGCTCGTCATGCCGGCCCGTTGGGCGGCGCGGTCGAGCTCCAGGTCCACGGTCGCGACATCGAGTGCCGTGTACACGACCGGATAGCTATCCGGTGGGTTCCATCGACCACCCTGGCGCCGCGCCCCATCTCCGCTGAGTGGAGGATAGGCCGGCGCGGTATGTCGATAGACGACCGCCTCGAGCGTCGTCCGTTCGAGATGGTCGAGGGCCTCGCGGAGGCGTCGCGAGCCTCCGTCTATGCGAAGACTCCCTCGCCCAGAGCGTCGATGAGGTTGAGAACCTCTCGCGCCCGACCAGCGCGGATGAGATCGACCGGTCGCTCGTATTCGAGAGTCGGAATCGGCGTGAACAGCCAGTCCTCAGCGGCCGCAGGGTCGATGACCTCGGAGAGGCGCTCGAGGACGACATTCAAGGCCAGGACGATCTCGCGGACCTCCCAGCGCGGCGCGGTCTCCTGACGGAGCCATCGTCGAACAGTCTTGGGATCCCGACCGAGAATCCGGGCGACCCCGCTGGCGTCGATCGACGTCTCTCGCATCACCTGCGTCAATCGTCGAACGGCTTGGCTCTGCACGGCGCTCGTCCCGCTCATGACTCACCCACGGCGACGAGCGACGCGATTCTCGCCAGCACCCCGCGCCAGCGGTCGAGATACAGCAGCAAGGATGGTGGCTCGCCGAACGATCCGAACATGTGGACATACTAGCGGACATAAGGCGGACAAGCAAGCTACCAGAGAAGGGGTCATTCCCCTCGCGAGATGGCCGACGCCGGTTCCCTCCAGTCGGCCCACGGGGCGACGGTGCGCCATCGGACGATGTCGGCGAGCGGGAACATCAGTCGGGCTCGATCGTGGAGTTGACGATGATCCGCCATCGCGGATCGCGCTCGGCCTCGCCATCTTCGCGCGGCATGTCGGGGGCGAGCCGAACCCACGTGACGTGCCGATCATCAAGCGCGCTCGCGAGGACGGTCGCCGCCGCATCGGCGCCGACGCGCTCGAGGAGGTGTCCGAGGCGCTGGAGGTCGGGCGCCGCCGGCTCGACGGCCAGGGCCTTGCGCATGCCGGCGTGCCGCAGCCGCGGCGCGAGGTCGCGCAGGACCGTCAGCGCGTTCGCCCATCCGCCGGCCCGGGCCGGGTACCGCACGAGATCCAGCGCGACGACCTCGGGGGTCGCGACACGAACCCGCCCGGAGCGCGTCGTCAGGAGCTCGACGGGCGCCCGGCCCGCCGTCTTGCGCACCACGAACTCGATCCGAAGGCGCCCGACCGTGACCGGACGCCGTGGTCGGGCCGCCACGACCTGCACGACCTGGGGCGCCTGGGCACCCGCGCCGTGGAGGGAGGCCGCCGTGAGGAGCCCGACGTAGTAGGGCATCCGGAGGTGTTGCATGAGAGGGTCGAGGAAGAGTCGCCAGGCCGGCGTGCCGATCGAGCGATCTTCCAACGGCAGCACCACGTGGAAGCCCCGCACCGGGGAGGCGATGATCCCGTCGGCCCTGGCCCGGGCGAGGGCCGCTGCCGTGCCGGCCGCCGATGTGTGGGCCTGGTGGGCCCGGGCCTCGCCGGTCGTGAAGGTGTATCTCCCCTGGGCGGGCAGTCCGAGGGCCCAGTCGCGTAGCGATTCCATGTGCACAACTCTACGCCAGGTGTCGAGTTCTGCAAACGGATCTCGCGGCAAGGAGCGCGACGTCGCCGTTCGCGGTCACGCGGGATCGTCGTCGGCCTTGAGATCCCGCCCGACCGCGGCGACGGTCTGGCGGCTGCCGGCCGGCGGGACGGGGCACCCGTTCGCCCGACGGCCTCACCCCGGCGGCCTTCGGCTATGCAGTCGCCCGTTCGGTGCTGCCTACCGCTGGGAGCTCCTCTCCGGCGGCTATGCGTGTTGCGGACATATCCACCACCCTCGATATGTCCGCGACGTGCATACGGCGGAAGAGAGTGTCCCCCGCGCCGTACGCGCAGGCGAGCGGGCGCCTGCATACCGGCTCGGGCGAGGGCCCACTACGTCCTGGCTGGTGTGTGGGCTCGCTTGGTCGAAGACCGGGTCCCCTTGGAAGGCGCCGGCGCCGAGGCAGGTGCGGTGACACGACGAACCGCGTAGGTCTCGTCAAGAGCGTGGTCAACATAGGTGACGGCCGCGGGTGGCCCCGCGAACGCCGTGCGTGGAATAGCGTTGGCGGCGGCCACGTCCTCGAAGACCGGACGCCAAGCCAGCCCGAAGGCGTCGGCGATCCGGTTCAGGATGCCAACCCGAACCTCGTGTGTCCCGGACTCGAGGCGAGAGATAACGGACTGGGTCGTGCCTACGCGCTCGGCGAACTCTTCCTGAGTCAGCCCGTTCTTGACGCGGAGACCGATCACCGCTTCTGCGATCGCCGCGTACGGCACCACCGTCTTGAGTTCCTCGGCGAACTCGGTCTCGGACCCCCATCGGTTCCAAATGCCGGGCTGTGCGCCAGCGGCACTCTTCAGCATGTCACTCGACCCTCGGTGATGGCTGTGATCAGATCGCCGACCTTGCGCTCATGGTTGAGCGTAGACGCTCTGCTTGAGCCGTTCCTTGCGCTTCACGACGACGTCTGATACGGCGATGCGCCGCCCAGGCGCCCAGCCGAGCAACATTCGATAGGCGGCGTGGCGATACTCCCACAACGGGCCCTGGATGTTGGTGAGTCCACCTGCAAGGTTGCCGTGCGGCTCCAGAACCTTCTCGAGATACCACCTGAACTTGACATAGGACTGGTGCATCTCGCCGTTATCTCGGTGGGCCTCATCGAACCAGGCAAGAGCGTCTGTCGAGAAGCAGGTCGACCACCTCATCTCGCGGCACGCACTCCCATGTCGACATGATGCGGACAGCATATAGCGGATCTGCTATGTCCGCGCAACAGACACATCTCGCTGAGACG
>CAZVPS010000133.1:0-6149 GCA_964629105.1 uncultured Anaerolineaceae bacterium | reverse complement strand
GGGCCCGCTCCCATTCAGCGCACCCCCCGGCAGGGCCCCTACGGGCCGCGCCCGGGACCCTTCCGGGGGGCGTCGGGGGACCGGGCCCGGGCCATGGCTCTTGGACGTGGTCCGGGGCAGCGACCGATGCCCAACCCGTGGGCCGGGCCTGTCGTGCACGCCGCCGGGCCCCCGCTCCCGCCCGAGGCGACGCTGGGCGACGGCGAGGAGGTGATCGCCGGTCGCCACCCCGTCGAGGAGGCGTTCGTGGCCGGCCGGCCCGCGCTGCGGCTCCTCGTGACGCCGGGTCGCCGGGACGCGCTGGAACGGCTCGTGCTCCATGCGACGACCCTCCGGATCCCCGTCGTTGAGCTCGAGGGCGGCTCGCTCACGGCGGTCACCGGGTTCGACGGCCACCAGGGGGTCGCCCTCGTGGTCGCGGCGCGGGCGCCCGCCGGCGTGGCCGACGTGCTGGCCCGGGCCATCGAACGAGGTGAGGGGGCGTTCGTGCTGGCCCTCGACTCGCTGGAGGATCCCCAGAACGTCGGGACGCTCCTGCGGAGCGCGGAGGCCGCGGGGGTCCATGGGGTGGTCTTCCCGACCCGTCGCCAGGCCCCGCTCTCGGCCGCCGCCGTCAAGGCGTCGGCGGGCGCCACCGAGCACCTGCTCCTGGCCCCGGTCGACGACCTCCCCGGGACGCTCGCCGACCTGCGCGCGCGGGGCCTCCGCGTGGTCGGGACGGACGCCGAGGCCACCCTGACCTATCGCGAGGCGGATCTCCGGGGGCCGCTCGTGCTCGTGATCGGGAGCGAGGGCCGGGGCCTTGCCCCCGCGATCCGGCGGCGGTGCGATCTCCTGGTCCGGATCCCGATGCGCGGACGGATCGAGTCCCTCAATGCGGCGGTTGCCGGCTCGGTGCTTCTCTTCGAGTGCGCAGCTCAGCACGCGCCGGGCGGCTTCACCTCGGACCTGCCGGCGGCGGCCCCCGCGGCGGGGACGGACTCCGCAGTCGCGCCAGCGTCCGACCCCACGGGTGGGCCGCTTGACCACGATCCGCCTGCCCGAATATGATCCCCTGTGCGCCTCGGAGACGATTGCGGTGTTCTCCTGCGCCCGCCGACGTAGCTCAATTGGTAGAGCAGCGGTTTTGTAAACCGCCGGTTCCGGGTTCGAGTCCCGTCGTCGGCTCCAACTGAACAAGGTGCTCGTCCGGGTCACCACGGGTGCCGCAGCCCGCTCGGACGAGGCTCTCCGTGGGTAGGTTGAGCAGGTGGTGAGCTCAGCTGACTGTAAATCAGCCGTCTTCGACTGTAGAGGTTCGATTCCTCTCCTGCCCACCACCATACCGGCACCGGATCCCCGGGCCCAGATAGCTCAGCTGGCAGAGCACATCCTTGGTAAGGATGAGGTCATGGGTTCAAGTCCCATTCTGGGCTCCATCACTTCACTCGGCCCCCAGAAGTAGGTAGACGCGCACGTGGCGAAGAAGAAGTTCGAGCGGACCAAGCCGCACGTCAACATCGGCACGATCGGTCACATCGACCACGGCAAGACGTCGCTGACCGCGGCGATCACGAAGTACCTGGCCCTCAAGGGCGGGTCCGAGTACCGCGCGTTCGATTCGATCGACAACGCCCCGGAGGAGCGCGAGCGCGGCATCACGATCGCGATCGCCCACGTCGAGTACCAGACCGACGCCCGCCACTACGCGCACGTCGACTGCCCGGGCCACGCCGACTACATCAAGAACATGATCACCGGCGCCGCCCAGATGGACGGGGCGATCCTCGTCGTGGCCGCCACCGACGGCCCGATGCCCCAGACCCGGGAGCACATCCTCCTGGCCCGCCAGGTCGAAGTGCCGTACATGGTCGTCTTCCTCAACAAGGTCGACGCGGTCGACGATCCCGAGCTCCTCGACCTCGTCGAGCTCGAGGTCCGCGAGCTCCTGTCCAAGTACAACTTCCCGGGCGACGACATCCCCGTCATCCGCGGCTCCGCCCTCAAGGCCCTCGAGGCCTCCGGCGGCGTCGACGACCCCGCCTTCGCCTGCATCCAGGAGCTGATGGACGCGGTCGACTCCTACATTCCGACCCCCGAGCGCGCCGTCGACAAGCCCTTCCTCATGCCGGTCGAGGACGTCTTCGGGATCAAGGGCCGGGGCACCGTCGCCACCGGGCGCATCGAGCGCGGCATCGTCAAGGTCGGCGACGAGGTCGAGATCGTGGGCATCCGGCCGACCCGCAAGATCGTCGTCACCGGCGTCGAGATGTTCAAGAAGCTCCTCGACGAGGGACGCGCCGGCGACAACGTCGGCTGCCTCCTGCGCGGCATCGAGCGCGACGACATCGAGCGCGGCCAGGTCCTGGCCAAGTCCGGGAGCATCAAGCCGCACACGAGGTTCACCGCCCGCGTCTACGTCCTGACCAAGGAGGAGGGCGGCCGGCACACCCCGTTCTACAACGGGTACCGGCCCCAGTTCTACCTCCGCACGACGGACGTGACGGGCGCCATCGGCCTCCCCGAGGGGGCCGAGATGATCATGCCCGGCGACAACGTCGACATGACCGTCGAGCTCATCACCCCGATCGGCCTCGAGATCGGCCAGCGCTTCGCCATCCGCGAGGGTGGCCGGACCGTCGGCGCCGGCGCCATCGTGGCCATCACCGAGTAGGGACGAGATGCCAAAGGCAGCAGAGAACCGCCCGATCGTCCAGCTCGCCTGCACCGAGTGCAAGACGAGGACGTACACCACGCGCAAGAACAAGAGGAACGACCCGAACCGGATCGAGCTTCGAAAGTATTGTCCGCGGGAGCGTCGTCACACGCTGCACCGGGAGGCGAAGTAGGCTGAGATCCACAGGGGCGTAGCTCAATTGGCAGAGCACCGGTCTCCAAAACCGGCGGTTATAGGTTCGAGTCCTATCGCCCCTGCCACTCCTCCTCCCAGCTAGAGAGCAAGTAGCCCAACCGTGCGCCGCATCCGCCGCTATTTCCAGGAATCCTGGTCCGAGCTCAAGAAGGTCGCCTGGCCCACCCGGGACCAGGTGCGCAACCTGACCGTGCTCGTATTCGTGGTGAGCGCCGCCATCGGCGTCTTCATCGCCGCCTGGGACTTCGTCTTCACCGAGGTCGTCCGCCTCATCACGCCGACGGCGTAGGGGGATGACCATGACGGAGACCGTTCGGGCGCCGGAGAAGCGGTGGTACGTGATCCACACGTACTCCGGCTACGAGAACAAGGTCAAGGCGAACCTCGAGCACCGCATCGAGTCGATGGGCATGGAGGACAAGATCTTCCAGGTCCTCGTCCCGATGGAGGACGAGATCGAGATCAAGCAGGGCCAGCGGCACACCGTCCAGAAGAAGGTGTTCCCCGGCTACGTCCTCGTCGAGATGATCTACGACCCCGAGTCGTGGTACGTCGTCCGGAACACGCCGGGCGTCACGAGCTTCGTGGGCACCGGCAACCTGCCGGGCGCGCGCAGCGAGCCGATCCCGCTCGAGGAGCACGAGGTCAAGGCGATCCTCCGCCAGATGGGCGTGGAGACGCCGAAGTATCGCGTCGCGTTCACGAAGGGCCAGAGCGTGCGGGTCACCGATGGACCGTTCGCCGAGTTCGTCGGCACGGTCGACGAACTGGATCCCGAGCGCAACAAGGTGAAGGTCCTCGTGAGCATCTTCGGCCGCGAGACGCCCGTCGAGCTCGACCTGCTGCAGGTCGAGAAGCTCTGAGCGAAAGGAACCCGCCCCACCGTGGCCAAGAAGATCCGCATCGTCCTCACCCTGCAGCTGCCGGCCGGCAAGGCGACCCCGGCGCCGCCCGTCGGCACCGCGCTCGGCCCGCACGGCATCAACATCGTCGAGTTCACCAAGAGCTACAACGAGAAGACCGCTGACAAGACCGGGCAGATCATCCCGGCCCAGATCACGGTCTTCGAGGATCGCTCGTTCACCTTCATCCTCAAGACCCCGCCGGCCGCGGACCTCCTGCGCAAGGCCGCCGGCGTCGACCGGGGCTCGGCCACGACGGGCCGCGAGAAGGCCGGAACGATCACCCGCGACCAGCTTCGGGAGATCGCGACGATCAAGCTCGCCGATCTGAACGCCAACGACATCGAGGCCGCGATGCGGCAGGTCGAGGGCACCGCCCGCAGCATGGGCATCGAGGTTGCCGGCTAGCCCCGGCGACCGAGCCCGCTCCGGTCCCTGCGCCGGACGGAAACCCCACGAGACGGGGGAGGCCGGAACGCCGGCCGCCAGCAAGAGGCATCAACCATGGCCCATCACGGCAAGAAGTTCCTGGATGTCGCGAAGCTCGTAGATCGCACGAAGGCCTACGAGCCGGCCGAGGCGGTCGACCTCGTGAAGCAGACGTCGGTCGTCAACTTCGACCCTTCCGTCGAGGCGCACGTCCGCCTCGGCGTCGATCCCCGGCATGCCGACCAGATGGTCCGCGGCACCGTCGTCCTCCCGCACGGCACCGGCAAGGTGGTGCGGGTCCTCGTCTTCGCGCAGGGCGAGAAGGCCCAGGAGGCGCTCCGCGCCGGCGCCGACGAGGTCGGCGGCGAGGACGCCGTGAAGAAGATCGAAGGCGGCTGGCTGGAGTTCGACGTCGCCGTCGCGACGCCCGACATGATGGGCATGGTCGGCAAGCTGGGCCGGATCCTCGGCCGCCGCGGCCTCATGCCGAACCCCAAGGCCGGCACGGTGACGTTCGACATCGAGCGGGCCGTCGGCGAAGTCAAGGCGGGCCGCGTCGAGTTCAAGGTGGACAAGGGCGCGATCATCCACGTCTCGTTCGGGAAGGCGAGCTTCCCCGCGGAGGCGCTCGTCGCCAACCTGGCGACCCTCCTCGACGCCATCAACCGGGCCAGGCCCTCGGGCGCCAAGGGCACCTACCTGCGAGGCGTCACGATCGCCAGCACGATGGGGCCCGGGGTCCGCGTCGACCTGCCGTCGCTCCTCGCCGCCGCGAGCGCCTGACCCGCCGATCGGCTACCATCCCGCAGCGCGGCTCGCCGACCGGCTCGCCGCACCAGATCGAAGACGGACCGCCGCAGACAGCCTGCGCCCGCGGGCCGCCTCGCCGAAGCCCGACCGGGCCGGCGAGACGGCCGGGGCTCAATTCGCCGGACCGGACCGAAGCCCGCCCACGCGGACCCGGGGACGCCGGCGGGCACGCCGAGGCAGGACCACGAGCGACCGCCCTCCCCGGGGAGGACCCGCGCGGAACCTGCGAGACGCGAGGAATGCACCGTCTGGCAGGGGCCCCGCCCGGCGGGCCCACCGGGCGCGCCGGGAGCGTGCGACAGGAGAGGGCTGCATGCCGACCGAGGCGAAGCGCGCGACCATCGCCGAGCTCCGCGAGGATCTCGCCGGGAGCACCACGCTGATCACGACCGAGTACCGGGGCCTCAAGGTCCGGGAGATCGGGGAGATCCGGCGCGCGCTTCGAAAGAACAATGTCACCTACCGGGTCGTGAAGAACCGTCTCATGCGGATCGCGGCCGAGCAGGAGGGCAACGCAGGCGTCGCCCCGCTCCTCCGCGGCCCGTCGGCGATCGCCTTCGGGTCTGGCGCCGAGAACCTCGTCGCGAAGACGGTGATCGACGCGGTCCGACCGTACAAGCTCGTCAAGGTCACCGGCGCCGTCGTCGCCGGGAAGACGTTCGATGCCGACGGAGTCCAGAAGCTCGCGACGCTGCCGTCGCGCGAGATCATCCTCGCCCAGCTGGCCGGGGCGTTCAACGCGCCCGCCACGCAGGTCGCCGGCCTTCTCGCCGCGAACCTCCGCAACCTCGGATCCCTGCTCGCGCAGGTCCAGGAGCAGAAGGCCCAGACCGCCGCGTAGCGGCACCCTGACGACCTTATCCCGCGTGCCCGTCGCGGCGCGCCCACCCGAAGGAGCACCTTCCCATGGCCACTCTCACCCAGGACCAGATCCTCGACGCGATCGGCACCATGACCCTCCTCGAGGTCAGCGAGTTCGTCAAGAAGTTCGAGGAGAAGTTCGGCGTCACCGCGGCCGCCCCGGTCGCCGCCGCCGCCGCGGCCGCCCCGGTCGCCGCCGCCGCCGCGGTCGAGGAGGAGCAGACGGAGTTCTCGGCCGTCATCACCGAGATCGGGCCGAACAAGATCCCGGTCATCAAGGTCGTCCGCGAGCTCAC
>CAZVPS010000132.1:0-6182 GCA_964629105.1 uncultured Anaerolineaceae bacterium | reverse complement strand
CCGATCAGGGTTCCCTGGGCCGCGATGGTGCTGTAGCTGCCCTGCTCGTTGAAGTTGCGGGCGACCTGCAGCGCCCGAAGCCCGATCGCGGCCCCCACGGCCAGCGCGACGACGCGCCCGATCCGGTCTCGTTCGAGCATCCTCATCCCCTCCCGTCGATCTCCGCGACCGGCACCATCCCGCCGGCGGTCCGTTCCCGCAGCCCCCGGAACGTCTCGCGCGCACACAGGGGGATCCGAACGACCGGTCGGCCCGGATCGGTCGAGACGGTATGCACGCAACAGCCCCGGAGGCGCTCGAGGTTCATCGTCCAGGGGTCCATGAAGCTCTTGACCTGGATTCGCTTGACGCGCCGCGCGGCCTCTTCGATGGCGTGACGGCGGCCGCCCAGGACCCACTCGAGCCGCCGGACGAACCCGGGCACGCCGATGTCGCACGAATGGAGAACCTCGCCGATCGCCTCCGCCGTCTCGGGGCTGCCAGTGCTCGCCCCGGCGCTGAGCAGCCGCACGAGCCCGGCGACGGTCGCGTCGTCGGCCACGATCCGGTTGCCGACCACCGGCAGGTTCTCGCGCAGGCGATCCACGCCGACGATGGCCGGCAGCGAAGCCCACGTCCCGTCGTCGCGCCGGAGGAGGTACGTGAGCGCCGTGCAGTCCGGGTGGCTGCACGGCAGGGCCACGAAATCGGCCGGGCCGAGGCGGCCGCCGGTCTGCTCGCCGAGCCGGCGCAGCAGGCCCGTCGTCGTGAGGCGCCGGAGCGGATCGAAGCCGGGAACGCGACCGGACGCGAAGACGGGCTGGAACGTGACGCCGCCGACGTGGTCAGTCGCCAGGGCTAGGTCGACCACGGCACCGACCTCGCCGTCGTTGACGCCCTCCGCCACGGTGCAGGCGAGCGTCGTGAAGACGCGGGCCTCCGTCAGGCGTCGCAGCGCTTCGTCCTTCGTCGCCCGCAGGTCCGCGCCGCGGTGGTGGCGCACGGAAGCCTCCGACACGCCGTCGTACTGGAGGTAGACCTCGAGGCGGTCGCGAAGGGAGGAGAGCTGGTGGAGGAGGGCGTCGTCGCCCGCGACGCGGATCCCGTTCGTGTTGAGGACGGTCCGGGTCACGCTTCGTGCGGCGATCTCGCGGAGGATCGTCGCCAGGTCGGGGTGGAGCGTCGGCTCGCCGCCCGACAGCATGAGGACGTCGAGGCGGCCGCCCTCACGCGCAACGACGGCGTCCAGGGCACGGAGGACGTCCTCCGTGCGGGCGTACCGGTCGGCGGCGTCGGGACTGCTCTCGGCGAAGCACGTGGGACAGCGCAGGTTACAGGCGTCGGTCAGGTCGATCAGCGCGATGCAGGTGTGCTGGCCCTGGAGCTCGTTGAGGCCGTCGGCGTACCCCGTCGGGATCGGCCGGTCGTCCCCCGGCTGGTCGGGCACGAGCGTGCGTGCCGGTACCCGCCAGTGCTGGAGCGCCTCCCAGAGCGCGTAGTCCTCCTCGTAGAGGCTCACCACCTCGCCGTGGCCCCGCCGGCATCTCCGGCGCAGGAGGACCTTGCCGTCGTGCTCCACCAGCTCCCCCTGCAGGATGTCCATCCCGTAATCGACCACCCTCCCGGGATCGTCCGAGAAGCACCGGCCGCACGTGGTCTGGACGCTGCGGAGGACGGTGTACGGGCGGGTCTCCGCCGGCACGGCCACCGGTCAGATCACCCGTCCGCCGCCGAAGACGCAGTACCCGAACAACGCGATCACCGCGATCACGGGCGTGAGGACCGCGACGATCAGGGCGGCCCGGAGACCGGTCGCAACCCCGGGATGCTCGCCGTCACGGGAGACGCCCCACCCGACGAGGGCGAGCAGCAAGGCGGCGAACGCCACGGGCACCGCGAAGCCGGGCGCCCCGGCCGCCACGAGGATCGCCGGGATCCCGAGGATCGCCGCGAACGCCGTGAGGAACGCCAGCACCGCGTCGCGTTGGCGTGTCACTTCTGCCGCGAACGCGGGCGCGGGAGTTCCGCCGGGACCTGGCGGCCCGGGCGATGCCGCGCCGAGGCCCGGTGCCGAGCCCGGCTGCGGTGCCTCGCCGGGCGCCGCCGACGCCTCGTCCGCATGTAGCCTCGTGAACGCGGCCTCGACGTCGGCGGGCGGGTGGCCCGCCTCCAGGAGCCGGCCGCGGAGCGCCTCCTCCGTGAAGGCGCCCCGGTGCTCCCGCAGCCAGGCAACGAGATGGTCCACCCCCACGGGTGGGAGCGGCGCGGTCATGAGACACCTCCGGTCACGAGGTCCGGGCGCAGGGGCGCGGGCGCCGGGGGGAGCCGCCACGCGCCGATCCGGGCCTGGCGGACGAAGTGCAGGACGAGCAGGGCCACGAGCGGGACGAGGACGATCTGCGGGCCGCTGAGCCCGAGAGCCTGGACCTCGTTGCCGCGCACGAACTCGACGACGAAGCGGAAGGAGCCGGCGGCGAGGAGATACGCCTTCAGGAGGTCCCCGGGGACGGGGATTCGGCGACGCCAGCGGAGGATCGCGCCGACCGCGAGGACGTTGAACCCGATCTCGTAGAGCATGCTCGGGTGCATCGGCAGGTCGCAGCCGGGGCAGCGGACGAACGCGGCCGCGGCCGCGGGATCGACCCGGATCCCCCACGGGAGGTCCGTCGGGGTCCCCAGCGGCAGCTCCGAGAGGAAGCATCCGATCCGCCCGATGATGATCGCGACCGGGATCGCGAGCGCATAGCAGTCGCCCGTCGAGCGCCGGTAGCCGAGCGCGCGCTTCGCCAGGACCCCCGCCAGGTAGCCGCCCGCAATCGCCCCGATGAGGCTCTTGCCGCTGTGCTCGATCACCCAGGTGAGCGGCGCCTCGCCGAGGAGGCGGTAGTAGTCGAGGTGCTCCCAGGCGGTAATGAGCCGGGCGCCGACCGCACCGCCGACGACCACGGCGATCGAGACGAGCACGATCCGCTCGTCGAGGATCCCGCGCCGGCGGAGCTCGTGGTAGTAGATCGCGAGCCCGGCGAGAAGGCCCAGGATCGTGAAGACGTCGTGGGTGACGAGCCGGAACGGGCCCAGCTCGGCGAGGATCGGCAGCATCGCGGCCGCCCGCCGCCGCTACAAGAGGCCCGGAATGAGGCGATGCCGCGTGCGCGCGGCGAACGCCGCGTAGTCCGGGTAGGTCGCCCGGAGCCACGCCTCCTCGCGGGTGATCTTCAGGAGCACCACGGCGAGATAGAGCACGGCGAGCGCGACGGCGGGGAGGCTCCCCCGCATCAGGGCGTAGCCGAACGCGAAGAGCACCTGGCCGGAGCAGACCGGGTGGCGGACGAGGCGGTACGGCCCGCCGGTCACCACGTGGCCGGCCGGTCGGGGCGCGACCCAGATCGAGAAGAGGCGCCCGAGGGTCTTCGTGCCCCAGGCGAACAGGGCCACGCCCGCGACAGCCAAGGCGGCTCCGGCCCCGAGCGCGACGACGCGCAGCGGCCCCGTCCAGTCGGTCGGGACGAGGTACCCGCCCAGAAGGACCGCGACGATCCCGAGCGTCTGGATCCCGATCCAGCCCTCGCCGCGCGCGCCGAGCCGCGGCCATGCATCGGAACGGTGATGGACAGCATCCACGGAGGCGCCTCCTTGCCCACTCGCCGCGATCGTGGGCGGCGGTGGCAGGCGCCGACAGTGCCGAACGGCAGGCGACGCCGCGCCGGGCATCTACCCCCGCGGCCGGCCCAGGATGGCGTCCGCCACGATCCCGCGGTGGACCTGGTTCGTGCCCTCGTAGATCTGGGCGCCCTTCGCGTCGCGCATGAGGCGCTCCACGCCGGTCTCGCGGGAGTAGCCGGCGCCGCCGAAGAGCTGGACGGCATCGGTGGCGACGCGCATGGCGGCGTCGGAGGCGGTCCACTTGGCGAGCGACGCCGCGGTCGCGACCTCCACCCCGCCGGCCCCGCGGTCGCGGGTGGCCGCAGCCTCGCGGGTGAGCGCGCGTGCCACGGCCACCTGCTGGGCCATCTCCGCGATCATGAAGCGGAGGCCCTGCAGCTCGGCGATCGGCGCGCCGTATGCATTGCGCTCCCCAAGGTACGCGGCGGCCTGCTCAAGCGCGGACCGGGCAAGGCCGGTGCACGCCGCGGCGATCCCGATCCTGCCGTCGCCCAGCGCGGAGAGGGCGACGCGATACCCCTCGCCCTCTCCGCCGAGCCGATTTGCCACTGGCACCTCGGCGCCATCGAAGACGAGCTCCGCGGCGGGACAGCTCCGGATCCCCATCTTCTTCTCGTGGGCGCCGAAGCGGAACCCGGGGGTCCCCTTCTCCACGAGGAACGCACACATTGCGGCCGGGCCGCGAGAGGGGTCGAGCGTCGCGAAGACGAGGTAGCGCTCGGCCTCGGGCGCATTCGAGATCCAGACCTTCGTCCCGGTCAGCCGGTAGGCCTCTGGCGCATCCGGCGCGCCGACGCGCTCGGCCCGCATTCGGATCGCCGCCGCGTTCGAGCCGGCCTCGGGCTCGGTAAGCGCGAACGCGCCGAGCGCTTCGCCCGCCTGGAGCGCCGGCAGCCAGCGCGCCTTCTGCTCCTCGCTCCCCCAGCGCACCACCGGGTTCTGGTGGAGGACGTGGACGCACAGGGTGACGGCGAGCGCCATGTCGGCGGCCGCGATCTCCTCCACGACCACCGTCCAGGCGACGGCTGACAGCGCGGCGCCGCCGACCGCCTCGGGGAACGGGCCCGCGAGGAGCCCCAGCTCGGCCATCCGGGTCACGAGCCCGCGGTCGAACCGCTCTGCCTCGTCGCGTTCGACCGCGCCCGGCGCGACCACCTCGCGGGCGAAGGCGCGGACGGTCTCCCCGAGCAGGCGGGTCTCCGGGTCGAGACCGGCGAACGCGTCGAGCAGCACCGTTGCGCCCTCAGGCCCGCGGGTAGGCGAAGAACCCGGCGCCGGTCTTCTGGCCCAGCTTCCCGCCGGCCACCAGCTCCTCCAGCACGCGCGGCGGCCGGAACTGCTCGTCGCCGAGGTCGGCGTGGAGGACCCGCATGATGCCCAGCACCACGTCGAGGCCGATGAAGTCGGCCAGGGCAAGCGGCCCCATCGGGTGGTTCAGGCCGACCCGCGCGCCGCTGTCGATGTCCTCGGCCGTCCCGGTCCCCTCCTCGAGCGCGCGCATCGCCTCGGCGAGGAACGGCATGAGGATCCGGTTGACGATGAAGCCGGGGCGATCAGCCGAGACGATCACCTGCTTCCCGAGATCACCGGCGAGAGCGCGGACCGCGTCGGTCGTGGCCTCGTCGGTGGCGCTGCCCCGGATCAGCTCCACGAGGGGCATGACCGGCACGGGGCTGAAGAAATGCATCCCGCAGAAGGCGGGGCGGCGGCCCGGCGCCAGCGCCTCCGCGAGGCGGTCGATGGAGATCGAGCTGGTGTTCGAGGCGAAGATCGCCCGGCCCGGGGCCAACCCGTCGAGATCCGCCCACAGCGCCCGCTTCGCGGTCTCGTCCTCGAAGATCGCCTCCACCACGAGGTCGGCCTCGGCAGCGGCCGCGATCCGGTCGGTCGCGGCAATCCGGTCGAGGATCTCCACCCGCGCGGTGGCGTCCAGGCGCCCCTTCGCGACCGCTCGCTCAAGGTTGGCGGCGATCCGCTCGCGCCCGGCGACGGCACGGGCGAGGTCCGGCTCGTAGAGGTCCACGGTCCGCCCGGCCGTCGCAAGGACCTGGGTGATGCCGTGGCCCATAAGGCCGGCCCCGGCAACGAAGGCACGTTCGATCAGCATAGCGGGAGCGTACTGCGCGGACGGCCTCGCGTCAGCCCCGTGATCCGGGTTCTCCGTCGCCGTTTCCGACCAGGGCGGCCAGCAACCGGTCCGCCGCCGCGTACGGGTCCAGCTCGTGGCGGACGACCGCGTCAAGCGTCTCGGCGGTGGACGCCGCCAGACGGGGGTGCTCCAGCCGCCGGCGGACCCGCTCCCCCACGAGTGCCCAGACGAGCGCGGCAGCGCGGGCATGCCGGACCGGGATGCCCCCTTCGGCCGCGCCCAGCCCTTCTCGATGGCGCTCGATCGCCGCAAGGAGCTCCGGCACGCCCTCACCGGTCATCGCGGTCGTGACCAGGACCTCGGGCCGCTTCGGGTGCGGACGCTCCGGGCCGGGAACGGGGGCGCCGGTTGCGCCGCCGGCCGCGCCGCCGGTCGCGCCGCCGGCCGCGAG
>CAZVPS010000131.1:0-6269 GCA_964629105.1 uncultured Anaerolineaceae bacterium | reverse complement strand
GAGCGGAGGGACAGATGAGCGGGGACTCGAACGTCCTCTACGACGGGAACCACCTCGACGTGTTGCGCAGACACGTCCGCGATGAGTCGATCGACCTCGTCTACGGCGTCAGCTCGGATCGGTGGTGGCAGGAAGTGATGGAGCGGGCCTTCGGCTGGTTCCTGGGCGACAACGATCTGGGGATGCCGCCGGCCAATCCCGACGACGGTTCGTGTCGTGACGGCCTGGGGCCGGACGGCGTGAACGGCAACATGGGCGCCGAACCGACGCTTGCCTGGCTGGTCGCGGTCGAACGGATGCGCGCCCTCCACAACGAGGCGTCGGCACAACCCGCCGAGCTGATGGCCGGCGGCGCAGGCGGTGCTGGGTCCGGGTTGGGTCGAACCCGGGTCACCCGGCTGGGCGCCCGATAGCGACCAGCAGGCAGGCCTCGATGCGGGTGGGTGTGATCAGCCCGATCGCCTGGCGCACCCCGCCGCGTGCCTACGGGCCCTGGGAGCAGATCGCCTCGAATGTCGCCGAAGGGCTGGTGGCACGGGGTCACGAGGTCACCCTCTTCGCCACGGCCGATTCACTGACCGCCGGTCATCTCGAGGCGGTCGCCCCGGCCGGCTACGAGGAGGACGCGCAGGTCACCCCCAAGGTGTACGAGGCGCTCCACATCGCCCGGGCCATGGAGCAGGCGGATCGCTTCGACCTCCTCCACAACCACTTCGACTTCCTGCCGCTCGCCTGGTCTCGACTGATCCGGACGCCCCTCCTGACGACCATCCACGGCTTTTCGTCACCAGCCATCCTGCCCGTCTACCGCGAGTACGATCGCCACGCCTTCTACGTGTCGATCAGTGATGCGGATCGAGACCCGTCCCTCGACTACGTGGCAACCGTCTACAACGGCATCCGCCTGGCGGACTTCACCTTCCGCCCGAACCCCGGCGAGTACGCGGTGGTCCTCGGGCGGATCCATCCCGACAAGGGCGTTCATCTGGCGATCGAGGCGGCGACCGCCGCCGGCCTGCCCCTGATGATCGCGGGGATCGTCCAGGACACGGACTACTTCCGGCGTCACGTCGAGCCGCGGCTCGACGGCGATCGAGTGCGGTTCCTGGGGCCGGTTGGGCCGGCGGAACGGGATTCGCTGTTGGGTGGCGCGCTGGCCGTGCTGCATCTGGTCACGTTCGACGAGCCGTTCGGACTGGCCATGATCGAAGCGATGGCCTGCGGGACACCCGTGATCGGGATGCGCCGCGGGGCTGTTCCGGAGGTCGTCGTGGACGGGCAGACGGGCGTCCTGGTCGTCGATGTCGCCGGGGCGGTGCGGGCGCTCCGGGTCGTCGCCGGCCTCGACCGAGGCCGGTGTCGAACGCGGGTCGAAGAGCGCTTCACGGTCGATACGATGGTCCGGGGCTATCTCGACGTCTACGCCGAGGTGCTCGAACGGTGGCCCAACCGGCGGGATCGAACGGCCAGCGACCGCGCAGAGGTGGCGAGGTGACAGGAAGCGACTCCTTCCGGCTCGGAGTGAACTACTGGCCGGCCCGGACGGCCATGTACTGGTGGGACGACGTCAGATTCCCTGAGGTCGATCGGGACATGGCCCGGATCGCGGATCTTGGCCTCCAGGAGGCCCGCATCTTCTTGCTCTGGGAAGCGTTCCAACCCCGGCCTGACCGCGTCTCAGACGACGCGCTCCTCCGGCTCGAAACGGCCCTCAGGGCCGCCGAGCGGCACGAGGTCGGCCTCGTGATGAGCCTGTTCTGCGGCCACATGAGCGGCGTGAACTGGCTCCCGGGCTGGGCGGTGGACCAGTCGGCGGCCTCGACGATCCGAACCGTCAGCGGGGGCCGGGTCGTGCCCGGCGGCGCCGGCGACATCTACGCCGACCCGGCGCTCCTCGACGCGCAGCTCTTCCTCGCCCAGCGCCTGGCCTCGACGTTCGCCGGCCACGGGGGGCTCGCCGGGTGGGACCTCGGCAACGAGTTCTCGAACCTCCGATGGCCCGCTCGTCCGGAGGAGATCGCTCGCTGGAGCTCACTATTGACGGAGGCGCTCCGGCCCGCCCGAGTCGACGTCGCCGGCGGCCTCCACGCCCCGGACCTCGAGCAGGACCGAGGGATTCGGATCAGCTCGATCGCCGCCCCGTGGGACGAGGTCGTGATGCACGGCTACCCGCTCTACAGCGAGGCGGCCACGGCCCCCGACGATCCCGAGTGGGTGCCCTTCGTGAGCGCGACTGCAGCCCGCTTCGCCGACAAGCGGGTGAACGCCCAAGAGTTCGGACTGCCCGATCACGAGCTCGGCGAGGACCGGGTCGCGCGCTACGCGAGTGCCGTCCTGCAACGACTGTGGTGGCTGGGGGCGGTGGGCGCGTCATGGTGGTGCTTCACCGACTACCCCGCCGAGTTGCGGCGGCTGCCCCCGTTCGATCTGGCGCCCCACGAGCTGCACTTCGGCCTCTTCCGGGCCGACGGCAGCGCCAAGCCGGTGGCGGATGTCTGGCGTCGCTTCGGCCGGCGCGCCGCTCTCGACATGTCCCCGTTCGACGGGCCGGACGAGCTGACCTGGTACGAGGGCCTGCCCCGGACGCTCGAGCAAGCGTACGGCCAGTGGCGCGAGAAGCGATCGGCGCTGACCGAGGTGACCGAAGAGGTTTGACGCCCCGACTAGATGCCCTCGCTCGGGTCTCCCCGGCGCCGTTGCTGCGGCCGTGGACAGGCACGAACGTAGTCGAGCACGGCGCTCAACCGGGCCGTCGCAAGACCGATCCGGCTGTCGGCCGCTCCGTAGTACATGCGAACCTCGTCGCGGAGTTCGTCGACGATCCAGCCGCACGAGAACACGACATGGTCAACGTCACCATCGCACTCGTAGGGCTCACGCGGGCCGAAGGCCCACTCGTCGCTTCGGCGGAGCACGATCGTGGGGTCCTTGAGATCCAGGAGCGCGAAGCCGACACGATAGATCGGTCCGCTGGCAGTGAGGTGGGCGCCGTGGTACAGGAGGAGCCAGCCGTCCGGGGTCTCGATCGGCGGCGGTCCCAGGCCGATCTTGCCCGCGTCCCACCAGGCGCCATCCCGCGCCTCCAGGAGGAGCGCGTGGTCGCCCCAGTGGCGGAGGTCTGGCGAGTAGGAGACCCACATGTGGGCGCCGCCGCGCAGCGGCGTCGGTCGGTGGATCATGGCCCATCGACCGGCAAGCCGCCGCGAGAACAACGCGGCGTCCTTGTCCTCGGGAGGCATGACCGGGCCGAGCCGCTGCACGCTCCGGAAATCGGTCGTGGTGGCAAGGGAAACCAGCGGCCCCCGTCGGCTGTAGGCCGTGTAACTGATGGCCCACTCATCGCGCTCGGGCAGCCAGGTGAGCCGCGGATCCTCGCAGCCCCAGATCTCCTCGGGATAGCGATCGGGCTCCGGTACCAGCAGTGGTGCGGGATCGAAGCGCCAGTCGGTGACACCGTCGACGCTGCGCGCCACGTGAAGGTGCGAGATGCCCCGGAGGTCTTCCACGCGAACCAGGAGGAGCGTCTCGGCCCCGACCTGGGCGGCCCCCGGGTTGAAGATGGCGTTGGCCGGGTAGGGCAGGTCCTCAACCGTGAGGATGGGATTGCGTGGGCTGCGTTCGAAGAGCCCATCCGTCTGCGGAGAGGTCACAGCGGCACCTGCACGGGCACAGCATCGCAGGTGCGGGCGTCGCTCGTCCGGCGCAGCTGCCGGATGCGCTCGAGGGCAATCAGCCACATCAGGCTGGACTCGGCACCCTGGTTTCGATTGACGCCGGACGGCGTGAGCCCGTCGTGGCACGCTCCCCGCTCCGGGAGGGCGATGACCACGTCGCCGTCGTTGCGCCCAAGGAACCAGCCATAGCAGCGCTCCATGATCGATCGGTGGTCCTCGTCGCCGGTCACCTCGAGGGCAGCCTCCGCGGCCAGGAGCAGGGCGGTGGACTCGATCGGTTGCTGATCGTATCGAGCTCGCACCCCGTCGCGAGCCCACCAACCGGCGTTGCCCACCACGGACACGTGGCCGGTGGTCGAGGTCTCCACGTCCACGAGCCAGTCCAGGAGGTCCAGCCCGCGGCGAACCATGTGCGGGTACCCGAGCCGGTGCCCGCCGATGATGAGCGCACGGGGGATGAGCCCGTTCTCATACGTCAGCACGGTCTCCGGCCACGGCCACGGACCGGGCGTCGTCCCCGACTCGACCCCGTGCCAGAGCGTCGCCGCCAACCGCCGGTAGGTGGCCTCCGTCTTCCCGCCGAGACCGCTCCGGACCGCTGCGTCGCAGCCGATCAGGGCAGCGGCCTGGGGGCGCAGGTACCTCAGCTGCGCGGTGCCGGGCAGGCCCCGCTGGAAGAGCGAGATAGCAAGACTCCGGAAACGATCGTCGGCCACGACCCCGGCCGCCTGTCCGAGCGCCATCATCGCCCGCGCATGGGCGTCCTCTGAGCTCGGCCCGATCAGCCAGTCGCCGGCCTTGCCCCGGAAACTGCGAACGCGTCCGCTGTCGCCCGCGAAGGCACTCTCGAGGAAGCGGATGGCACGCCAGGCGCTGGGCGCGACCTCCGCCCAGCCGATCTCCGCAGCGTGCAGGAGATCCACCAGGAGCGCACGCGCCACATCGTCGGTACAGTAGCCGTGGGTGAGATCGGGCAGGGCGCCCAGCGCATGCTGGATAATCCCGATCTCGTCCGAGATCGCTTCAAGATGGCGCCGGCTGACTGGATAGAGTGGCGCTCGGTCAGACACTGGTCGCGGCCAGCGCTGCCGCAAGGGTTTCCGGGACGGCGGGCCTGCCGGCGATCCTGGCGAAGAGGCGACGGTAGGCGTTCCCCACCTCCGGCCAGATCATCGCCCGGCTGTGGCTGTACGCTCGCGCTCCCAACTCGGCGCGCCGGTTCGCATCTCGCAAGAGCGCGATGAAGGCCGCGGCGAGGGCGGTGGATGATCCGGGCGGCACGAGGATGCCCCGACCCTCCGCCAGCAGCTCGGCGGCATAGGCGTAGGGGGTCGAGACGATCGCTTTGCCAGCGCCCATGGCATACGCCAGTGTACCGGACACGATCTGCTCGAGATTCGGATACGGCGTCACGAAGACATCGGCGGCCTCGAGCCAGCGACTCAGCTCCACCCGACCCAGGAACCGATCGACGAACTGAACGTGGTCGGCCAGGCCGAGCGCGTCGACCCGGTCGACCAGGCGCTGGCGGTACGTTTCGCCCTCATGGCGGAGGAGTTCGGGGTGGGTTGCTCCAAGGACCACATACCGAGCGCTCGGGATGGCGGCCACCACCGTCGGCATGGCCTCGATCGCGACTTCACAGCCCTTGCCGTGCCCGAGCAGGCCGAAGCTCAGGATCACCGCGTGGCCGCCAAGCCCAAGACCCGGCTTCATCGTTTCCGGATCGACCAGCGGCAGGTTGTGCACCCCATGCGGGATCACGTCGACCCGAATCGGATCGATCCCGTAGGCCCGGGTCAGCAGCGCGGCCGCGGCGCGCGACATGACGACCGTCGCTGCGGTCGCGCCGACCAGCTCGACGAGGATCTGTCGCTGCCGGAGCGTTGGATGACCGAGCACCGTGTGCAGCGTCGCCACGGCAGGGATCTCCAGGGCGTGGAGGAACTTCAGCACGTGTTCGCCGTCGGCCCCACCCCAGATCCCGTATTCATGTTGGATCGACACGACGTCGATCCCGCAGTGCTTGAGCGCACGGGCAGTGCGGGCATAGTCTCCCGCCTCGTCGCGCCGGATCCTGTGGTGGACCTCAGGCGGGTACAGCGACTGTTGGTCCGGCGGGCCGAGCGCCACGATCTCACGCCAGCCCGCGACTGCGGCCAGGTCATGCGTGAAGGTGGCGATCCCGCAGCGCCGCGGGGGATAGGTCGAGACGAAGGCGGTTCGAATGAGGGTACTCCGATCGTTCACGGGACTGCCGCTGCCGGTGAGGGCAACGATGCCCCCACGGGATCAGTGGCGGCCGAGGAGCTCGACGCCACGGCGGCCCCGCCCAGGCCCACGATCCCGATCGCGCAGAGGCGGGCGAGGCTGGGACCGGTCCGATCCGGCGCCCGGCCTGACGCGCGGATCATCGTCAACCCCGCCGTGGACCGGCCTGGCGAGGCATCGGCGGACAGGGTGTTGGGGGTGCCGGGATCGACGAGCTCGTTCGGACGGGACAGGGCGTTCGGCGCCATAAGGCCGCTCCTTCTGGCGCGTCCCGGCGGTTCCTCGGGACAGCGCCGCTACGGCGGCCACGCACGATCGTGCAGT